>JAUPTR010000195.1 GCA_030917985.1 Pseudomonadota bacterium
ACGTCGATGCCACGGGCCGCAACGTCAGTGGCCACCAGCACACGAACCTGGCCGCGACGCAGTTCGGTCAGGGTGCGGTTGCGTTCGCGCTGCGACATGTCGCCATGCAGGGCGCGAGTTGCGTAACCCTGGGCCGACAGATTGTCCGCCAGATCATCGGCCGAACGTTTGGTGGAAGTAAATACCACAGCCTGTTCGATTTCAGTGTCGCGCAGCAAGGCATCCAGCAGGCGATTCTTGTGGCCGAAATCATCAGCGTACAGCAGCTTCTGAGTGATTTTCGGACGGCTTTTTTCTGCCGCGGCGATTTCGATGCGTGTACCGTTGTGGGTCACGCGTTGAGCCAGTTTGCCAACAACGCCATCCAGCGTGGCCGAGAACAGCAGGGTTTGACGGTTCGAAGGCGTCAGTGCGGCGATGGCTTCGATGTCATCAATGAAGCCCATGTCCAGCATGCGGTCGGCTTCGTCCAGAACCAGTACTTCCAGGCGCGAAAAATCGATGCGGCCGCTGGTGGCCAGATCCAGCAAACGGCCCGGTGTTGCCACCAGCACTTCAAACGGTGCTTTCAGTGAGCGCAGCTGTTGTGGGTAGGCTGTGCCACCCACCACACAAACGGTGCGCACGCGACGCAGGTGTTTGCTGTAGGTTTCGGCTGCAGTTTTAACTTGTTGTGCAAGTTCGCGAGTTGGTGTCAGAACCAGAACGCGAGGGCCAGTGCCGGCTGCTTTCGGCGGGTGTGCCAAGCGCTCCAGCGATGGCAGCATGAATGCAGCGGTCTTGCCGCTGCCAGTTTGCGAAGAAACCAGCAAATCACCACCAGCCAGTGCAGCCGGGATAGCCTGGTTTTGTACCGCGGTGGGTTTCTCATACCCCTCTTCGGTCAATGCCTTGACGATGGATGGATTGAGACCCAGCTCGGAAAAATTCATTTAATGCCCTTTCAAGACAATAGTCTGGCGTCCGGTAAGCGCTATTCGAACCGGAAAATACCAATTGGGTGCGGCGAATAATTAAAGCGCCGCGCGAAATCATCGCGCTAACCGGAAGTGGCCGCCGAGCCAATTGCTTGACACGCGGATCGGTGTAAGGTCAGGAACGATGAGGCTGTGGAATACAGGCCTCGGGAGAAACAGCCATCTCTTTATGGCTGTGGAAGGACTGCCGTCTGCTGCATTGCACAAGTGGCCGGAATTATATAGGTTTTCTGAAATTTGTATATGATTATTTTCCAATGCCCAATGAAATCGCGGCCCAACATGCCTTAATCATTGCTCAGCCGGTGCTTGGGCAAAAAATTTTGCTTACGTATAAGGAAATCGCCAATATCCAGCCCGCTACAGGCTTGGCTCACGTTAGTTAAGTAGCACAACGCGTTTGCTATGCATCGAATTTTTATCAATTTTTTGCAGTGAAGTGCTTGCCCCGGGGGGGGAGTCGGGGCAAAATACGCGCCTTTCGCTTTTTTAGCTTTTTAACCGTAAACTCGCCTGGCGAGATTCGGGCTTTGCTAACCTTCGACCTGGGGGTCTGGAATATGTCTGATCTGGCTAATGCGGATGCGTTGCAAAACGCGGCCGCTCCGCAACTTCCCGTACATTGGTATTTCGATCAGCACATCTACGATGTCGAGATGGAAGTCCTGTTCAAGCATGGCCCGCAATATGTCGGCCATGAGCTGATGGTGCCCGAGATGGGTGACTACCATACCCTGGAGTGGATGGATCATGCCAAGATGCTGGTGCGCAACCAGAACGGTATTGAGCTGTTATCCAATGTATGTCGTCATCGCCAGGCCATCATGCTGCGTGGCAAGGGAAATACACCGAATATCGTCTGCCCGATCCACCGCTGGACCTACGACAAGCAGGGGGAGTTATTGGGCGCCCCCCACTTTCCGCAGAACCCTTGCCTGCATCTGGGCAAGAGCCCGCTGCAAAACTGGAATGGTTTGCTGTTTCAGGGCGAGCGCGATGTTGCGAAAGATCTGGCCGATCTGGGTGTCAAGGCCGATCTGGATTTCTCCGGTTATATGCTCGATACCGTCATCATTGATGAGTTGCAGTGCAACTGGAAGACTTTCATCGAAGTTTATCTGGAAGACTACCATGTGGTGCCATACCACCCAGGCTTGGGCAATTTCGTCAATTGTGATGAGCTGAAGTGGGAATTTGGTGACTGGTACAGCGTACAGACCGTCGGTATTCTCAATGAACTGAAGAAGTCTGGCTCCAGGATTTACGGTAAATGGCACGACGCGGTGTTGAGCAGATACGAAGGCAATATGCCGGAGCATGGTGCGATCTGGCTGACGTATTATCCAAATATCACCGTGGAGTGGTATCCGCATTGTCTGGTGGTGTCCACCGTCATTCCGCGTGGTCCGGAACATACCACCAATGTGGTGGAGTTTTATTATCCGGAAGACATCGTGCTGTTCGAACGTGAGTTCATCGAAGCCGAGCGTGCGGCTTATATGGAAACGGGTGTCGAGGACAAGGATATCTGCGAACGGATGGACGCTGGCCGCAAGGCTCTGTTCAGGCAGGGGCGTAGCGAAGTGGGGCCGTATCAGTCGCCGATGGAAGATGGCATGTTGCATTTCCATGAGTTTTTGCGTCGCCAGATTGAGCCGCGTCTTTGAGTGGCGCTACTATCGACAGGTTTGAAGGCCAAAGCAGGCGGGTTAACCCGCCTGTTTTCTTTTTCCCTTGTTCGATTTTAATCTGTTGTTGAGGTAAGCATGTTTGCCATTTCTCTCAATCTACGCGCCAATGCGGCATCTTTATGGATGCTGGTCGCTGGGTTGATGTTTACCTGCATGGGTATCTGCGTCAAATTGGGGGCGAGCTATTTCACGCCGGCAGAACTGGTGTTCTATCGATCCTTTGTTGGTCTGCTGGTTGTCTGGCTGATCATCCGCATCCGTGGCTACAATCTGGCCACGCCTTTTCGGCGCCAGCATTTGCAGCGCAGCATTTCTGGCTTTGCTGCGCTGGCGATGTATTTCTATACCATTACCGCGCTGCCGCTGGCCACGGCGGTCACGCTCAATTACACCTCATCGGTGTTCATTGCATTATTCAGTACGCTGATGTCGCGCAGGTGGCCTGCCTGGCAGCTGATCTTTGCTGTCATGTTGGGTTTTGGCGGTGTCATTGCGTTGCTCAATCCAACGCTGCATTCGGATCAGCTGGGGCATGGGCTGGTAGGCCTGGCGTCGGGCGTGCTGGCTGCGGTTGCCATGCTCAATGTGCGCAGTCTTGGGCGGCTGGGTGAGCCGGAGTGGCGGGTGGTGTTCTATTTCTCCCTGGTATCTACCGTTGCCGCCGGAGGCTGGATGCTGTTGCATCATTTCAGCCCGCTGCGCTGGGAGAGCGGTTTGCTGATGCTGGCGATGGGCGCTGCAGCAACATTGGCACAACTGGCCTTGACGCGCGCTTATGGCCAGGGGCGCACACTGGTGGTTGCCAGTCTCGCCTATAGCACGGTAGCTTTTGCCAGTCTGGCGGGTGTTGTATTGTGGGGAGATTGGCTCTCTCCCTTGTCTTGGCTGGGGGTCGTTGCCATTGTGCTGTCCGGTGTGATCAGTATACAAAGCCAGGCTGTCCTCTCATGCGGCGCCAACGCGCGCTGAAACTTGGTCTACAATATATCTGGAGCGATTCACCAGCCTTGGTTTGGTGCTTGGTCGGCTCCAAA
>JAUPTR010000196.1 GCA_030917985.1 Pseudomonadota bacterium
CATGCCAACGGCATTCATCGATCAACACTAATAAAGTGTTGACAACTTAAAAATCAGGCGCCGGATGCCTGATGATAGGGCCGGCTCAAACGGTGCACCGCATCCACCAGCGCAGTCACATGATCCGGATTGGAGAACTGCGAAATACCGTGGCCAAGATTGAATACATGGCCACTGCCCGAGCCAAAAGAGGCAAGGATTTCAGCCACTTCTTTCTCGATTGCCTCGGGCTTGGCAAACAGCGCGTTCGGGTCGAAGTTGCCCTGCAGTGCCACCTTGTCACCAACGCGTGCACGCGCCTGGCCGATGTCAATGGTCCAATCCAGACCTACGGCATCACACCCGGTAGCTGCAATCGATTCCAGCCACAAGCCACCACCCTTGGTGAATACAATCACCGGCACCTTCTGGCCGTTGTGCTCGCGTTTCAAGCCCTGGATGATCTGCTCGATGTAACGCAGCGAAAACTCGTGATAGGCGCGCTGCGACAAGGCACCACCCCAGGTATCGAAGATCTGCACTGCCTGTGCGCCGGCTTCGATCTGCGCATTCAGGTATGCGGTCACCGCCTGCGCATTCACGTTCAAAATGTGATGCAGCAATTCCGGACGGTTGTAGAGCATGGTTTTCACCAGCGTCCAGGTATCGCTGCTGCCGCCTTCGATCATGTAGCAGGCCAGTGTGAACGGGCTGCCGGAAAAACCGATCAGCGGCACCGAGCCATCCAGCGCCACACGAATCTGCTTCACCGCGTCGATCACGTAACGCAGCTTGTCGGTTGGGTCCGGCACGGTCAGATTGCGGATTTCCCATTCGTCACGCAGCGGGCGTTCGAACTTCGGGCCCTCGCCTTCGGCAAAATAAAGCCCCAGACCCATTGCATCCGGCACGGTGAGAATGTCTGAAAACAGAATCGCCGCATCCAGCGGATAACGCGCCAGCGGCTGCAGGGTCACTTCGGTCGCCAGATCCGGCGACTGGCACAGGCCCATGAAATTACCGGCACGGCGACGTGTTTCGCAGTATTCCGGCAGATAGCGGCCGGCCTGGCGCATCAGCCACATCGGCGTGTATTCAACAGGCTGGCGCAACAGGGCGCGCAGGAAAGTATCGTTTTTCAATTGGGTCATGATTCCAAGCCTTTGGGCTGAATGAAGTGTCTGCCATGGCAGGCAGCAACTAAACAGGCGCCACGACACTCACGAGAGTGCACGACGCAAATAACCGGGTAATGCCAACAATGCGTGATGAATCTCCGCATTGTAATAGCGCAGGTCGCTGATTTTACTCTCAAGCAGGCGTTGATTGATTTGATCCTGGCCAAACCCGGCCACATCTGTTGTCAACGATGCCACCGCGAGCGCCCACATGCCGCCATAACTGGGGATTGGCAGCAGCATCAAGCGCAGCAGCGGAAACACCTGCCGCAGCGCCGCCTGCAAAGCCGCCACCTGCGGCAGCGCATACACCGGCGAGCCCAGATGCAGCGTCAAGCATCCACCTGGCGACAAACAGCGCGCCGCATCGGTGAAAAAAGCCGGGGTATATAAAGGAGCGGCAGCCCCCACCGGGTCGGTCAGGTCCAGCACAATCAGGTCATACGTTTCACTGCAGGCGGCAACAAAATCCTTGCCGTCACCAATGTGCAGCACCACTCGCGGATCATCGAATGCTCCGCCGTGCACGCCCGGCAGGTATTCCCTGGCCAACGCCACCACCTCGGCATCCAGCTCCACCACCTCGATACGTTGCACCGAGCCGTGTTTGAGCGCCTGCCGCGCCGAGCCGCCATCGCCTCCGCCCAGTATCAACACCCGCTGTGGCTGGTTTTGGCTTAACAATGCCGGATGTACCAGGGTTTCGTGATAATAGAATTCATCGGCTTCGGTGCTCATCAGCACCCCGTCGAGCCGGAACAGTCGGCCAAATGCCGGTGAATCGTAAACGTCGATGCCTTGATAAGCCGATTGCCGCGAGGCCAGCAACTGCGCCTCACCAATCTGCAGCGCCAACTGCGGTGCCAGATACTCTTCAAGCCGCACCTGCAGCTCCGCGCTGTAAACGCTGCAACTGCTCCTGCTGCGGCTGAAAAGACTGCTTCAACGCGGCATACAACTGCTCGGCCTTGGCACTGTTATCACCGGAATAATTGCAGACAAAAATATCCAGCGTCACCCAGCCCGACTCTGGCCAGGTATGAATCGCCACATGCGACTCGGCCAGCACCAGTGTGCCGGTGGCTCCCTGTGGCTGAAACTGGTGGAAACCGGCCCCCACCACACTCAAGCCAGCTTCGCGCGTCAGCTGTTCGCACAAGGCCTGCAGCGCCTCTGCGCGGCACATGGGCGCCAGCTGCGCACTGCAGCCATACCATTCTGCGAGCAGATGCAAACCTTGCATGTTTATTCCTGGATTGAGACTCTGACTCAGTATAGAACCGGTGCGCTGGCGCGGTTGGCGAGCAAAAGACCTCGATTTCACCGCATGCCTGCAAGCCGCTCTGGTATTGGCTTTGCAGCAAGGCTGCAGGCCGCGCCAGTATTGGCTTGCAGCCATGCCTGCAAACATCCGTCCGGTGAGACTCAAACCCAGTCGCGCGCCACCAGAAAATCGCTGTACAGCTCGGCCTCGGGCGAGCCCGGCTCAGGGCGCCAGTCGTAGCGCCATTTGACGATAGGCGGCATCGACATCAGGATCGATTCGGTGCGCCCGCCCGACTGCAGGCCAAACAGGGTGCCACGGTCGAATACCAGATTAAACTCGACATAACGCCCGCGCCGATACGCCTGGAAATCGCGCTCACGCTCTCCGTAGGCGATATCCTTGCGCCGCAGCACAATCGGCAGATAGGCATCGAGAAAGTGATCGCCAACACTCTGCATCAACGCAAAGCTGTGCTCAAAGCTGTTATCCGCCAGATCATCGAAGAACACACCGCCAATGCCGCGCGGCTCTTGCCGGTGTTTCAGATAGAAATATTCGTCACACCATTTCTTGAAGCGCGGGTAATAATCGGCACCAAACGGGTCGAGCGCTGCCTTGCAGCTACGATGAAAATGCCGCGCATCCTCGGCAAACGGATAATAAGGCGTCATGTCCATGCCCCCGCCAAACCAGAACACCGGCGCCTCGCCCTCTTTGGTGGCGACAAACATGCGCACGTTCATGTGCGTGGTTGGCACATACGGGTTGCGTGGGTGCAGCACCAGCGACATACCCATTGCCTCCCAGGCGCGGCCGGCCAGCTCGGGGCGATGCGCCGATGCCGATGGCGGCAATTGTTTGCCAGTGACGTGCGAAAAATTCACCCCACCACGCTCGAACAGATTACCCTCTTCCACCAGCCGCGAAATACCTCCGCCCCCCTCCGGACGCAGCCATTCATCGCGACGGAACGGCGTGCCGTCGAGCGATGCCAGCGAGTCGACAATACGGCCCTGCAAACCAAGCAGATAGCCTTTAACCAGATTACTGTCCATTTTTCACTCCACGAAAAATGGGCTGGTAGTCCAGCCCATTCAGCGATTCAATCCGTCCACATCACACGTTGAACAGTCATTCCGCCACAGAACCGGCTACAGTGCTAGCGAAACAAAGAAAACATCCATTCCATACCCGGCTTCATACCCGGTAAAGAAAATCCTTGGCGGTATTTTGCCAGCATTTCCGCATTAGCAGAACGATCCCTCGATTTCTTGCTGATATTGACCCCAAAACTACAGATTATTGAGTGCGGTTCTAGCCGGGCGGTCTGGGGAGCAAAAGCGCCTGACTTTCAACCCGCCCTCCCCCATACCGCCATTTGCCCATTTGAATTATTGCCAGCGGGAGTTTTTTGTCCGCGTGCGATGCCGTGCGGTTTCCTGTTGTTGATCCTCCAGACTTTGACCTACCCCCAGGCGGCCTTGATCGTGTCGGCATCGCGC
>JAUPTR010000197.1 GCA_030917985.1 Pseudomonadota bacterium
CGTCGGTAAGCGTACCCGGCGTTACCACCCGCATCACCTTGCGTTCCACCGGGCCTTTGCTGGTAGCCGGATCGCCAATCTGCTCGCAGATTGCCACCGACTGGCCCATTTTCACCAAGCGCGCCAGATAGCCCTCGGCGGCATGGTAAGGCACCCCGGCCATACGAATCGGCTGACCGCCAGAACTGCCACGTGTGGTGAGCGTGATATCCAGCAGGCGCGCGGCCTTTTCCGCGTCGTCGTAAAACAGCTCGTAAAAATCGCCCATGCGGTAGAACAACAGCTTGTCGGGATGTTCGGCCTTGAGGCGCAGGTACTGCTGCATCATCGGGGTATGAGTGGCGGTCATGGCGTGATGTGGGAAGGTCAAAGAAGAAGTAAAAACGGCAAGGAAAATCCTTGCCGTGGGCTGGTTCGGGTAAAACCTTAGCGCTTCATCGAATCAGTCAGATGCGGCGCCAGCACTTGCAGCATCTGCGCAAAGATTTTCGGATTGCCGGCCAGCACATTGCCGGTTTCCAGATAGTTTTCATTGCCGGCAACGTCGGCAGCCAGACCACCGGACTCCTGCACCAGCAATACGCCGGCAGCGATATCCCACGGGCTCAGGCCGAGTTCAAAGAAACCATCAAAACGGCCGCAGGCAACGTAGGCCAGATCCAGTGCCGCAGCGCCCGGGCGACGCACGCCAGCACAACGGGGCAACATGTCTTTCAGCATCGCCATATAGGTATCGAGATGCTGGAATTCGCGGTACGGGAAACCGGTGCCGACCAAAGCATCCTGCAGATACAGACGTTTGGATACGCGAATACGACGATCGTTGAGGAAGGCACCCACACCGCGGGTTGCGGTGAACAGATCGTTGGCCACCGGGTCGTAAATGACACCCTGGGTGATCTGGCCATTGTGGCGCAGTGCAATCGAAATCGCGTATTGCGGAAAACCGTGCAGGAAGTTGGTGGTGCCATCGAGCGGATCGATGATCCACTGGAATTCGGAGTCGCCCTTGCTGCCGCTCTCTTCAGCCAGGATCGAATGGGTCGGGTAGGCTTCAAGAATGGTTTCGATAATCGCCTGCTCGGCGGCACGATCAACTTCGCTGACAAAATCGTTCTGCTGTTTGCGTTCAACCTTGATCACATCCAGATTGTTGGATGCGCGGGTTACGATCGAAGCGGCACGACGAGCGGCTTTCACCGCGGTGTTGAGCATCGGATGCATGGGAACTCCAGGGCAGGCGGCTTACGCCCGCAGTGATAAGGAACAAGGCGACGGTATCGCCACAAAGGTCGCCATTATAACGCTTTTCGGAAGAAATACAGCGGCTTGTCCAGTCACTGCGTTGTGTCAGCCGTCAAATATGTCCAATCGGCAACCACTGCAACAGCAAGCCAGCGCGGCGGTGGTCGAAATCTTCCACCAGCGCAACGTAGGCGTCATCACCGGCGTTGTCGGCCACGCGTTGCCTGTTCTGGTCGCGCAACATCCGGCCCAGACGCCGGCTTTCGCTGCGCAACCAGTTTGCGCGTTCTGCCACGCTCCCTTGCGGTGCACCCACTGCCAGCATCAGGTCTGCCAGCGGCAATTCGACGCCTACGCCGTATGGTGTGGCCAGCGCGTTGCACACATAGCCGGCATCGGCCAACACCTGATTCAGGCGCGAGGCCGTCGCCACCTTGTCCTGCTCCACCAGCGTCAGCTGTTGTGAACACAGCAGGATAAACAGCACGTCGCGCACATCCTGCACCGACGCCGACATCATGTCCCAGCGGGACAGCAACTGATTGACGGTTTTGGGCCCGCCAGCCAGCGCCTTGACAATGCTGCGCGCCACCGGGTTATCAATGCTGGCTTCGACAAACGCCACCTGCACCTGATAGTCAACCGCATCGGGCGCAACCGTCAGCATCAACATCAGGCGCCCCCAGCGCCGCTCCTGTTCCGCCGGATCGAGCCGGCGCGGCGCACGGGCAAACACATCGCGGCGAAACGACACATCCAGCAGGTAATCCTTGACCAGCTCTCGCTCATTGATATTGTCGAAGTTGGCCAGACAGGCCTGCTGCTCGGGGTTGAGCAGAAACCGCTCATCATTGGCAAACAGCATCGCCGAGCCAATATATTCCACCCCGGCGCCAGCCATCTCCCGCGCCACATCGATTGAATAACGCGGCTCCCATGCCGAATGCAGGTATTCGTGTGCCAGATAACGCGGATCTTCATTGCCCAGGCTCTGCAGCAGCATATCCAGCTCCGGCTTGCCCTGCAGATTGCGCGCACCCATCTGCTGCAACTGCTGCAGCTGCGCAAAGGTCTCCAGCACCCGCTGCGACCCCGGCCCATGCTGGGCAGCGGCAAAATGCGAAACGAATTTCTGCACCGGCAGGATGTTGGCCTTGCCCGGCATCGCGTTATAACTGATATATGCCACACCACCAGGCTTCAGATATCGCTGGATAAATGCCGTCACCTCGGCGCGCACATCGGCATTCACCCAGGAATAAACGCCATGCGCAACAATGTAGTCGAACGGCTCGAAATCCTTGTCCAGCGCCTGGGCAAACGATAACTGATGAAAATGTGCATTATTGATGCCGGCACGCTCAGCCAGGGCTTGAGAGACATCGATATGCTCCGCCATGAAATCGATGCCGTAAATCTGTGCCGCCGGGTTGGCCGCCGCCAGCGCCAGTGCAGTCATGCCAAAACCGCAGCCCAGATCGCAGAAGCGAAACTGTCCGGCAGCGCGCTCGGGAGGCGCGATACCATTCAGCAACGCCACATAATCCAGCATCGCCGGGGTATAGGCGTGATGATAATCACTGGTGTATTCCTGATCGGTTACATAACCGTTGATATCGCTCATGACGTAAAATCCCAAAAAATTGGCGATGCGACATCACGTCTGCCGCATCATGACATTTGAATTAGAGCAGTATACCTATTCATTGCATCAAACCGCCAGCGGCGGCCTTCAGATTGAATCAAGCATGTTCAACAACATCCGCATCGTTTTGTGCCACACCAGTCACCCCGGCAACATCGGCTCCACCGCCCGCGCGATGAAAGTAATGGGACTCACGCGCCTGTATCTGGTCAACCCGCAAGCGTTCCCCGACGCACACGCCACCGCCCTTGCCAGCAGCGCCGACGACGTGCTGGAACAAGCGGTAGTCTGCCATTCGCTCAGCGATGCACTCAAAGGCGTCGGTTTCGCCGCCGCCCTCACCGCCCGCCGCCGCGATCTGGCAGCGCCCTCGGCCAATCTGCGCGAAGCCGCAGAGCAAATGATGCAACTGGCGCAAAGCAACGAAATCGCCTTTGTGTTCGGCAACGAAACCAGCGGCCTCAGCAACGAGCAGGTGCTGCAATGCAACCTGCTGGTGCACGTGCCAACCAACCCCGACTACAGCTCGCTCAACCTCGCCGCCGCAGTGCAACTGGTGACCTACGAACTACGCATGGCCGCCGGCCTCAACAAGTTTGAAGACTGGCCGGAAGCGCCGCAACTGGCGACGCAGGACCAGGTGGAAGGCATGCTTGAGCACCTGCAAGAGACGCTGATCAAAATCGGCTATCTCAACCCCGACAACCCCAAACGCCTGATGCCGAAACTGCGCCGCCTGTATCAGCGCAACAGGCTGGAAACCGAAGAAATCGACCTGCTGCGCGGCATCTACACCAAAACGCTGAAACTGACGGAAAAATAGGCCCCGGCCTGCAGCCCGCATCCACACTGGGCTGCAGGCCCGCCTGCAAGCCAATAGGGATGCGGCTTGCAGGGGGGCGCAGTATCACCCCCCACGCCCACATCACAAACCGCAGCGCATGACCTGCCGGTCACACATCACCCAAGGGCCAGACATCGCATTGCCGGCAATTGCAGGCCTATTGACAGCCCGACTTCATCCCCACAATAATTAACCAACCAGTCAGTTACTTATATCCATGAACGCCGACAACACCACACAGCCGCGTTGGCAACGACGCAAAGAAGCCCGGCCGGCAGAAATCATCCACGCGGCACTGCAGCTATTCATCCAGAAAGGCTTTGCCGCCACCCGTCTGGACGAGGTGGCGAAACAGGCGGGGGTAACCAAGGGCACGCTGTATCTGTATTTCCCCAGCAAGGAAGAGCTGTTCAAGGCAGCCGTGCGCGAAACCGTGGTGCCATCTATCCTGCTGGCGGAAAAAATCGTTGCCGATGCGCAATTGAGCCCGGAGCAGTTATTGCGTTGCCTGGTCGGAGAATGGATCAGGCTGATCGCCGAATCGCCAGCCAATGGCATTTCCAAGCTGGTGGTGGCAGAGGCGGGCAACTTCCCCGATCTGGCTCATTTTTATCTGGACGAGGTGGTGTACCGGGTGCGCAAGGTGCTGGCGGAAATCCTGCAGCGCGGCATCGATTCTGGCGAGTTCCGGCCACTGAATATCGAGTTTGCGGTCAAGGAGATCATTTCGCCGGTGATCCTGCAAACCATCTGGAACCATGCTTTTGGCCCCTATCGCCGTGAGCGGCTGGATATGGCGGCATTTACCGAATTTCATCTGGATGTGTTGCTGCGCGGCATCCGTACCTGAACGCTGCGCCCGAAAAAACGGAGAGAACCATGAGCAATGAAGTGAACAATCCCCCCAAGAAAACCAAGGCACGCCTGGTGCTGATTGTGGCGCTGGTTGG
The DNA here is from genome assembly GCA_030917985.1 of Pseudomonadota bacterium. Lineage (GTDB taxonomy): Bacteria > Pseudomonadota > Gammaproteobacteria > Burkholderiales > SCOH01 > CALMFQ01. Next base: position 4,685 of record JAUPTR010000197.1, read on the forward strand.
CATTGGCGCCACGCTGGCTTATCGCTGGTGGCACGGCCAGCATTTCGTGGCCACCGACAACGCGCAGATCGAGGGCAAGATTGTGCCGATGGCGCCACGGGTGTCGGGTTATATCAAGGCGCTGAACATTGCCGACAACCAGATCGTGAAGGCCGGCGAGCTGCTGGTGAAAATCGACGACCGTGATTATCAGGCCAAGCTGCAGCAGGCCGAAGCCGAGCTGGCAATTGCGATTGCCAATGCCGGCAAAAACGCGGGGGGCGAAGGTGTGGGCCAGGCGATGGCGCAGATCAGCATGGCGCAGGCGAATGCCTCGGCCGCCACCTCCAACATCCGCCAGATCGAAGCCAATCTGCAGAAGGCGCGCAGCGATCAGGAACGTTTCCGCTCGCTGGCAGCGCAAAACATGGCATCGGCGCAGCAACTGGAAGCCGCCGAAACCTCAGTCCGTGCCGCCGAGGCACAGCTGAAATCGGCCCGTGACAGCGCCAGCGCCGCCGGCGAACAAGTCACCATGTATTCAGCCGCGTTGCGCAGCGCCAAATCCAAGGTGGATGCGGTACGCGCCCAGCGTGAACTGGCCGCGATCCAGCTGGCAGACACCAGCCTGAATGCGCCGCTGAACGGCATGATCAGCAAGAAGAATGTCGAAATCGGGCAACTGGTGCAGCCGGCACAAACACTGTTCAGCATTGTTTCGACCGACGATATCTGGGTGGTAGCCAACGTCAAGGAAACCGACATCGGCAAAATCAAGACCGGCGACAAGGTGGATATCGAGGTTGACGCGTATCCGGGCAAAAAGATCGAGGGCAAGGTAGAGTCGATCAGCGCAGCCACCGGAGCCAGGTTTGCACTGCTGCCACCCGACAATGCCACCGGCAACTTCACCAAGGTGGTGCAGCGGGTGCCGGTCAAGATCCGCCTGGATGCATCGGCCGGCAAACAACTGCCACTGCGCCCGGGCATGAGCGTGCTGGCCACCATCCACGTCGGCTGAGCGGAGCAGCGAGATGCGCCCGATCCTGCCCGCACTGGCCCGCACCACATCGCCTGAGCGCATTCACGCACACCGTTTTGTGATTGCCATCACCGTCACCATTGCCTGTGTGCTGGAGCTGCTCGACACCAGCATTGTCAACGTGGCCGTGCCGCACATGATGGGCTCGCTGGGTGCCACACTGGATGAAATCGCCTGGGTTTCCACCGGCTATGTGGTGGCCAACGTGATTGTGCTGCCAATCAGCGGCTGGCTGGCCAACCAGCTTGGGCGGCGCAATTATTTTGCGCTGTCGATCCTGGTGTTCACGATTGCCTCAATGGCCTGCGGCAGCGCCACCTCGCTCGAATCGCTGGTGTTCTGGCGCATTGTGCAAGGGCTGGGTGGCGGCGGGCTACTGGGCACCGCGCAGGCCACGCTGTTTGAAGTGTTTCCGCCAGCCGAAGCCGGCACGGCAATGGCGATTTTCGGCATGGGCATCATGGCTGGCCCGGCACTCGGGCCCACCGTGGGCGGCTGGCTCACCGATGCCTATTCGTGGCCGTGGATTTTCTACATCAACCTGCCGTTCGGCATTGTGGCGCTATTACTGACGCTGCTGTACGTGCCGGATTCTGCCGTGCAGAAAAAGGCCGGCAGCATCGACTATTTCGGGCTGATCCTGCTGGCAATCGGCATTGGCACGCTCCAGACCATGCTCGAACGCGGCGAGAAATTCGACTGGTTCGAATCACGCGAGATTGTCACGCTGGGCGTGACTGCGTTTGTTGCGCTGTTCTGGTTTGCCATCCATGAGCTGGAAACACAACACCCGATCGTCGATCTGCGGGTGATGAAGGACAAACAATTCAGCGCCAGCCTGATTTATGCCTTTTTTACCGGTGCAGTGCTGTATTGCACCATTTTCATGTTTCCGGTTTATGCGCAGTCGCTGATGGGCTTTACCGCCTTCCAGACCGGCATGTTCATTCTGCCCACGGCCATTGCCACGGCCATTGCTCTGGCCTTGTCGAGCAAGCTGGTACAGCGCGGCGTGTCGGCCAAGGGCATTGTGCTGGTTGGCACCCTCTGCTTCTGTTATGCGATGTGGCTGCACAATCATTTCACTACCGAAAGCGGCGCGGACGACTTCTTCTGGCCACTGGTGTTGCGCGGCTTTGGCCTGGGGCTGATTTTCATGCCGCTCAACAATCTGGCCATGGCAAACATGAGCGTGGAAAACATCGGCAACGCCAGCGGCATTTACAATTTGACACGCATGCTCGGCGGCAGCGTGGGTATTGCCACCGCGGCCACCATGTTCAGCAGCTTGCAGCACTCGCAGCGCAGTTATCTGCTGGAACACCTGAGCAATAACGATGGCAGCACCCTGTTGCGGCTGCAGCAGTATCAGCAATGGCTGCAGAGCAAGGGCTTTGTTGGCCCGGCGATACAGGAAAAAGCGCTGGCGCTGATCAGCCTGACGGTGGACAAGCAGGCGATGATGCTGACCTTTGCCAAGCTGTTCCTGTCGTTCGGCATTCTGCTGGCCTGCGCGCTGCCCTTGCTGCTACTGATGAAACATCGCGGCTTTGCCAGCAATGTCGATCTGCACTGAACAAAAAAAGACCCGCTGAACAACGGGCCTAAAAACGACTGACAACCAGTCGGAATCAAGTTCTGTTGACGAGTGTTGCGCCGCTGCGAGCAGCCAAACATCACAACATCAGCAGAATGGAAGCAATTGCAATCACCAGCAGTTGCAGTTCCCGTATACCGGCATTGGCAAGATAAGTGTTTGAATCCATGGCGTCGGCTCCGTAAGGGAAGCGCTGATTCATTCGCCGGGCGAACCGAGCATGCCTGCATGGCGTATGACTTGCCTTTGGTGGGCCACAATTCGCCCGCACAGCCAATAAATCAGTGCTTTCTAAAAAAATTTGCACCCGAGGCAGCCTTGCCGCCCTTGGGCCAGCCCGGCTGGATGCAGGGCGATTATTGGCCATCCACATGACATCAGAATGACGGTTGATGGCAAAAATACGGAGCAGAAAACAGAACAGCCGCTGATTGCGGCTGTTTGTGGGCAGGCAAAACGAGAGTAAACCGGATTCAGGCGGACGTATTTTTCAGTGCGTTCAGCACGGCGTCCGGCACTTCGGTTTCCGCCAACACGGCGCGGATGCGGTTAAACGCCACACACGCCTCGTCCGGATATTTGCCGAACGGCGTCAGATTGCTGTGCTTCCAGCCGGCAGCCGCCATCACCTCATTGCGGAACCTGGCACCATCACCATCGCCAGCCAGTTGTATCAACGCCCGTTCAATCAGCACATGAGGAAATGGATTGCGCGACAGTGTGCTGAAATGCTGCGCCTGGACTTCATCGAATAACATGCGGCAAACTCCGTCTGGATCATGTATTCATCTAAGCCCATGATCCCGGATTTCGCCACA
>JAUPTR010000198.1 GCA_030917985.1 Pseudomonadota bacterium
CGATGCCGCGCAGGCTTACGAGCAGGCTGCACGCCTGAACCCGGCTTCGGCAGATGCGCTGGTGAAGCTGGCTGGCATGTGGCTGCAAAAACACGATTACGCAGCGGTGCTGCCAACCCTGCAGCGTGCACTGGCGCGTGAGCCGCGCCATATCGATGCCCATGTGATTGCAGCAGATGCCTGTGAGCAGCAGGGGCTGTTTCAGCAGTCGTTGCCGTGGATACAGCAGGCAACCGAGCTGTTGCGCCAGTCGCCGGATGCTGTCAGCGCGGCTGCCGGCAGTGCCGATGCGCGTTTCAGCCTGGCCTTGTTTTTGTTGCGCCATGGCCGTTTGCAGGATGGCTGGCCATTGGCCGAATGGCGTTATGCTTCTGGCCGGCAGGCGCGTGATGCGGTGATGTTGCCGAAGTTTCCGGTGCCGATTCCGATGTGGCGCGGCGAGCCGCTGGCCGGCAAGGTGATCCTGCTGGTGCCGGAGCAGGGGCACGGCGACGAGATCCAGTTCATTCGTTATGCCCGGCTGCTGCAGGCACGCGGCGCTCGGGTGTGGGTGTGCACCAAACAACCGCTGATCAGCCTGCTGGCTGAAGTGGAAGGGGTGGAGCGCATGTTGTCCGATTCGGATCAACTGCATGCCGGTGAGGTGGATTTCTGGGTATTCCCCTTGTCGCTGCCTTACCACTTTGACACTACGCTGGAAACGATTCCGGATACGGGCATCTATCTGCGCGTCGATCCCGCCAAGGCGGGCTTCTGGCGCGGCTGGCTGGCGCAGGCAGGGGCGGCCGCATCCGGTGTGCGCCGGGTTGGCTTGGTATGGTCGGGTAATCCGAATCACGTCAACGACCGCAACCGCTCGATCGATTTCTCGCTGCTGGCGCCATTGCTGGATGTGCCCGGCGTGCAGTGGGTGAGCCTGCAGCTGGGCGAACGTGCAGGCGATGCTGCCGCTCTGGTTGCCGCCGGCCGCATGCTCGATCCCTCGGTGCTGATCCACGATTTCAGCGATTCGGCTGCGCTGCTTGATCAGCTGGACTTGCTGATCAGTGTTGATTCGGCACCGGTGCACCTGGCCGGCGCACTGGGCAAGCCGGTCTGGACATTGCTGCCGCACGTGCCAGACTGGCGCTGGTTGCTGGATCGCGATGACAGTCCCTGGTATGGCGGCGTGCGCCTGTTCCGCCAGCCGGCGCTGCAGGATTGGGGCACCGTGGTTAATCGCCTGCAGCAGGCCTTACGGCAGTGGTTGCTGCTGTGACGCTGCACTTTGATGGAAAAAACGGCTGCCTTGGCAGCCGTTTTGTTTTGTCTGCGGCCTGAGTTGGCTGGCTTGATCCAGGTCAAGTATTTTGCTGTTCTGTTTGTCACCCCATTAGCTTGTGGCTATTCTTGGAAAAACCACAATATGTAGTGATAAAAGGAGCGGTAGATGGATAATGTCGTGGTATTGCCGACCGAGGTTGTAAAACGTGATGGCCAGGTGGCACGGTTTGATCTGGGCAAGATTCGTTGTGCCATCACCCAGGCGGGGGCGGCCAGTGGCGAGTTTGGTCAGGGTGAAGCGGAGCGCCTGTCGGCGCAGGTGGTGAAGGTGCTCATTCACCGGTTTGGCGCCAGCACACCAAGCATCGAGGCGATTCAGGATATCGTCGAGCAGACGCTGATTGCCGCCGATTATTTCCAGACCGCACGCGCTTTCATCGTTTACCGCGAGCAACACGCCAAGCTGCGCCGCGACCGCAAGACGGTGGTCGATGTCGCCAGTTCGATCAACGAATACCTCGATCAACTCGACTGGCGCGTCAACGCCAATGCCAATCAGGGCTACAGCCTGGGTGGGCTGATCCTCAATACTTCCGGCAAGGTGATCGCCAACTACTGGTTGTCGCACGTTTACCCGCCAGCCATCGGCGAGGCGCACCGCAATGCCGATATGCATATCCACGATCTGGACATGCTGGCCGGTTACTGCGCCGGCTGGAGCCTGCGCACGCTGTTGCACGAAGGCTTGAACGGCGTGCCGGGCAAGGTGGAGGCCAAGCCGCCGAAACATATGTCGAGTGCGGTCGGCCAGATCGTCAATTTCCTCGGCACGCTGCAGAACGAATGGGCCGGCGCGCAGGCGTTCAGCTCCTTCGACACCTATATGGCGCCGTATGTGCGTAACGACAGCCTGAGCTACGATCAGGTCAAACAATACGTGCAGGAGCTGATCTACAACCTGAATGTGCCGAGCCGCTGGGGTACGCAGACGCCGTTTACCAACCTGACGTTCGACTGGGTGTGCCCGGAAGACCTGCGCGAGCAGATTCCGTATATCGGCGGCGAAGAAATGCCGTTCAGCTACGGCGAGCTGCAGCGCGAAATGGACATGATCAACCGCGCCTATATCGAAATCATGATGGAAGGCGACGCCAAGGGGCGGGTATTCACTTTCCCGATCCCGACTTACAACATCACCGAGGATTTCGACTGGGACAGCGACAACGCACAGCTGTTGTTCGAAATGACCGCCAAGTATGGCCTGCCGTATTTCCAGAACTTCCTCAATTCCGAACTCAAGCCGAACATGATCCGCTCGATGTGTTGCCGCTTGCAGCTGGATCTGCGCGAGCTGCTGAAACGTGGCAACGGCCTGTTTGGCTCGGCCGAGCAGACCGGTTCGCTGGGTGTGGTGACGCTGAACTGTGCACGTATCGGTTATCAGTGCCAAGGCGATGAAAAGGCACTGCTGCAGCGGGTGGATGAGTTGCTGGAACTGGGCAAACAATCGCTGGAGCTGAAGCGCAAGGTGATCCAGCGTTTTATCGATAACGGCCTGTATCCGTACACCAAACGTTATCTCGGCACGCTGCGTAATCATTTCTCGACCTTGGGCGTGAACGGCATCAACGAGATGATCCGTAACTTCACCCGCAACGAGCACGATATCTCCACCGGCTGGGGGCATGACTTTGCCTGCCGGCTGCTGGACCATATCCGCGCCCGCATCGTCGAGTTCCAGGAACAGACCGGCCATCTCTACAACCTGGAAGCCACGCCGGCCGAAGGCACGACCTACCGCTTCGCGAAAGAAGACAAGAAGCGCCTGCCCGGCATCCTGCAGGCCGGCACCGAGGCGCAGCCGTACTACACGAATTCGTCGCAGCTGCCGGTGGGCTTCACCACCGACCCC
>JAUPTR010000199.1 GCA_030917985.1 Pseudomonadota bacterium
AAAAGGCCCGGTCTTTTGAACCGGGCTAAGTGCTTGAATTTTTTGGTGGCCAGTCGCGGAATCGAACCACGGACACGCGGATTTTCAATCCGCTGCTCTACCAACTGAGCTAACTGGCCGTTGGGAGACCGAGATTAAACACCAGTCGGAAATCTGCGTCAAGCGTTTGTGTAGAAAATAATGCCAATCGGGTGGTTTTATCCAAAAATAGTCACATGCCATACCGATTAAAGATCTCCGTAGGCAGATTGAACAGTCACAGCGAGCAAGTGTTCGACACAGCGGCCTGGATAGTTACCAGCAATCTGCGGCATCCAGGAAAACGTTGCCGTCCTGGGCGACGTCCGGCCTGCCAGACAAATCGGACGCCTCTGACTGGACAATGGTCGGATGAAAGTGGCATTGACCGGTAATCCTCAGACCTCGGTAGGGTCAACATCAAGAGACCAACGCACATTGCGTTCGTTCAGCGCACGCAGGGCATCCAGCCAGTGGCCGAGAAAAGCCTGCAATACGCCGCGGTGATGATGTTGTACCAGCAGCTGTGCACGCTCCTTGCCGGCCAGTCGCTGCAAACTGGCGGCGACCGGGTCGAAGATACTCACCGGGGCGGCCAGATCAAAAGCCAACTGCGCCGCTCGGCGCAAGAATTGCTCTGCCTGCGCCAGCATTGGCGCCTCGGCGCGCAACAGCGCCTGATAGATAAAGGGCGGAAAACCGGCATCACGCCGCTCCTGCAGCAGAGCTTGGGCGTAGCCGTCAAAATCGTGGCGCATCACCGACTGATACAGCGGGTGTTCGGGGAATTGCGTCTGGATCAGTACTTCGCCGGCAAGTTGTCCGCGTCCTGCGCGGCCGGCCACCTGCACCAGCATCGAAAACAATCGCTCGGAGGCGCGATAATCCGAGCTATACAGGCCGCTATCGGCATTCAGCACACACACCAGCGACAAATCCGGAAAGTCGTGTCCCTTGGCAAGCATTTGCGTGCCGACAAGGATGTCGGCCTCGCCGTTATGTACCTTGCGGTAAATTTCGTCCCACGCGTCTTTGCGGCGGGTGCTGTCGCGATCAATGCGCAAGATGCGAGCGTCGGGAAAACGCTCTGCCAGCGCGGTTTCCAGCCGCTGCGTACCCTGCCCCAGTGGCTTGATGTCGAGATTGCCACAGTCTGGACAAGCAATGGGGATCGCCTCGTCTGCGCCACAATGATGGCAACGCAGGCGCCTTTCACGCAGATGCACCACCATGCGCGCGCTGCAGCGCTGACAGGCAGCGGCCCAGCCACAATCACCGCAGAACAGCACCGGCGCGTAGCCACGGCGATTGATGAATACCAGACTCTGCTCACCACGCTGCAAACGCTGCTCCAGCGCGCTCAGCAATTGAGGCGCCAAACCATCCACCAGGGCGGCGCGGCGCGTATCGATGCAGCGCACCTGCGGCAAAGCCGCATCGTTGGCGCGCTGATCCAGTTTCAGCAAACGATAACGGCTGGACGTGGCGTGATGATAGGTTTCCAGCGAAGGTGTGGCCGAGCCGAGGATGATGGGTATCTGCTGCTGCCGCGCGCGGTAAATGGCTACATCGCGCGCCGAATAACGCAAGCCATCCTGCTGCTTGAACGAGCCGTCGTGCTCCTCATCCACCACAATCAGCCCCAGCCGGGGCATCGGCGTGAACACCGCCAGCCGCGTGCCGAGCACAATCGAAACATCTCCCCGCTGCGATGCCAGCCAATGGGTGGCGCGCTCGGTATCGTTCAGACCGCTGTGCAGGCTGACAATCGGCAAACCGGGAAAACGCTGGCGGAAACGTTGAATCAGCTGCGGTGTGAGGTTGATTTCCGGCACCAGCACCAGCACTTGCCGGCCTTGCTGCAATGCCGCGGCAATCGACTGCAGATAGACCTCGGTTTTGCCGCTGCCGGTAATGCCATGCAGCAGCCAGACATTAAACCCCTGCAACTGCCCGACAATCGCAGTCAACGCGGCCTGTTGCTGGGCATTCAACGCTGGCTTGACGGATTCACACAAAACCGGCGCGGCCACATCCAGCAGGCGGCGCTCCACCCACTGCTGCTGCGCCCACCCCAGCAGGGCCTTGCGTGCTGCAGTGCCAAGCGTGGCAAGCTCGCTTTCAGCAACACACTGCTGCGTCTGCAGCAATGCCAGCAATGCCATTTGCACCTTGGCACGCCGCGACACCTGCAATGGCAAGGCTTCACGCCCCGCCTCCGTCAATTGCCAACCCGCAGGGCGCGCCTCAACAAACTCGCTGACACGCCGCAACAACACCGGCAAGCCGGTAAAAATACTGGGGCCGAGCGGATGCTGGTAATAACGCGCGCAAAACCGGCACAAGGCGAGGATATCCGGCGGCAATGCAGGCATATCGGGCAGTACTGCGCTCAGCTGCTTCAGCGCAGCCAGATCATGCTCGGAAGTTGAGGCCAGCTCGACCAACACGCCGGCAAGCGTGCGGCGACCAAACGGCACCACTACACGACAGCCAATATCCGCAGCAGTGATGCCCGGCGCCAGGTAATCAAACAGGCCTGGCAGCGGCACATCCAGCGCAATACGGGCGATCGGAGTGTTTTTCAAATTATTTCAACAAGTTGACAGGGTTTGTTAAAACCAGACTAAACACACGCCCGCAGAAGGCTGTCACGACGGGGTTTTTCCGCCAATCCACAGAATCTGTGGATAAGTTTGTGAGTATCTTGGGAAAACGCAGATAAATCTGCTGTTCATAAGGGTTTTTGCTAGTTTGCGCAAAATTTAGGCTGCAGCCTCTAACCTATACAAATCAACATCTTG
>JAUPTR010000200.1 GCA_030917985.1 Pseudomonadota bacterium
CCTATCTTTTAAGCAGTTCCAGCATTTGCATCTTCTCTTCGTCAGTCAAACCACTCTGCTGCGCCTTGCGCTGCAAATACTCCAGTTGATCGCTGCGCAACCTGGCTTGCAGCCGCTCAACCAGACTTGCCATCTCCTGGGCCGCTTCTTCCTCACTCAGCACCGGCGCCTCTTCCAGCAGCAATCTAGCCGTTTGGCGCACAAGTTGCTCTGCCGGCGTACCTCGTACCGATTCCATGATCTGCCCCAGACTTGGCGCTGAATCACAATCGAGGCAAAACTGGCGGACTGCGGATATCGCAGCGATCTCCTCCTGATTGCTTTCCGGCAAGTGTAACGTTGTGGCGAGTTGCGGATATTGCAACAACCACTGCAGCAATTGTCGCGTCACGGAAGGGGGTTGTCGCGGCGTTCTCGGCTGAGCAGTCATTTTTTTGTCCGATCTGGCCTTGCGAATGCCAAACAGGCGATCCAGCTCGTCCTGGGCCACGCCAACCAGCTCGGCCAAGCGACTACGCAACATCAGATTCAGGGCTGGTGCGGCAATCTGGGCAAGCAAGGGTTTGGCGCTATGCAGCAGACTGGCCCGGCCACTATCAGACTGCATATCGACCCTGGACGCCAGCTCTGACAATAAAAAGCCAGTCAAGGGCACCGAGTCTTCGCTCAGCAACTGTTCAAATCGATCCTTACCAAAGTGACGCACATATGAGTCGGGATCTTCATCCTGCGGCAGAAACAGGAAATCCAGCGCCTTGCCATCCTGCATAAACGGCAGCGCGTTCTCCAGCGCCCGCCATGCAGCTTTCCGGCCAGCGTTGTCACCATCGAAACAGAACACCACCCGATCGGTTTGCCGCAACAATTTTTGCACATGGGTTGGCGTGGTGGATGTCCCGAGCGTAGCCACCGCGTAATTGACGCCAAACTGTGCCAGCGACACGACATCCATATAACCTTCAACCACAATTACCTTGCCGGCATCGCGAATCGCCTGACGCGCCTGATACAAACCGTATAGCTCGCGCCCTTTTTCAAACAGCACCGTTTCCGGCGAATTCAGATACTTCGGCTCACCACTATCCAGCACGCGGCCGCCAAAGCCAATAATGGCACCCCGCTGATTGACGATTGGAAACATGATGCGATCACGGAAACGATCATAACGCCGGCCGGAGTCGTTATCGATAACCAATCCGGACTCAAGCAATGCCGGATTTTTCGGGTAGTCAGTAAAAATCGACTCAAGCGACTGCCAAGCGTCCGGGGCATAACCCAAGCCAAACCTGGCTGCAACTTCGCCGGTCAGCCCGCGTTTTTTCAAATAATTGATGGCACGAGTGGAAGACTTGAGCTGGCTGCGATAAAAACGGGTGGCAAGTTGCATGACGGCAGGCAGATCGAGCGCTTCGACCATTGCTTTTTGTTGGGCGGCCTTGCGATCAGCGGGCGTGGGCTCCTCACTGGGCAGCCGCATTCCCACCCCGGAAGCCAGATCCTTGACCGCGTCCGGAAATGACATGCCGCTATGCTCCATCAGAAAACTGATGGCTGTGCCGTGCGCGCCACAACCAAAACAGTGATAAAACTGCTTGATTGGGCTAACCGTGAACGAGGGGGTTTTTTCCGAATGAAACGGGCAGCAAGCCTGATAGTTCTGCCCAGCCTTTTTCAGCGGCACGTAGCGCTCAACCACGTCCACAATATCAACGCGGTTGAGCAGATCCTGAATGAAGCTATCGGGGATAAGCGCCAAAAACGATTCCTGCAGCAGCAAGGTTAAGACAGGCAGGGTTGATCGCCTGTCTGGAGCAGACCAATCAGCCTGCCAGGGCTTTCTTGATCAGAGCCGATACAGCAGACATATCTGCCTTGCCGGCCAGCTTGGGCTTGAGCAAGGCCATCATTTTTCCCATGTCCTGCGGGCCCGACGCGCCGGTAGTCGCCTTGGCCGCCGCGATTTCGGCTGCAATTTCGGAATCTGACAACTGCGCCGGCATGTACGCCTGCAACACCGTCATTTCAAATTTTTCCTGATCCGCCAGATCCTGGCGCCCAGCAGCTTCGTATTGGGAAATGGAATCACGGCGCTGTTTCAGCATCTTGTCGATGATGACAATCACCATGGCATCGTCCAGTTCGATACGCTCATCCACTTCCTTCTGCTTCATTGCCGCGGTCAGTAAGCGAATGGCACCGAGCTTCTGCGCGTTTTTTTCGCGCATGGCGTTTTTCATGTCTTCCTGAATTTGTACCTTGAGGCTCACAGTCTTTCTCCCGAAATTCGTTGATACGGCCAGAAATGCACAAGGCCGCTTACGCGGCCTTGAGTGTAACCTAGAAGCGCCGACGCTTAGTACATCTTCGGCGGCAACATCTGACTACGCAGACGCTTGTAATGACGCTTCACGGCCGCAGCAAGTTTGCGCTTACGTTCAGCGGTCGGTTTCTCGTAAAACTCACGAGCACGCAACTCGGTCAGCAGACCGGTTTTTTCAACCGTACGCTTGAAACGGCGCATAGCCACTTCAAATGGCTCGTTTTCCTTGACGCGGACACTAGGCATTTACATCGACCTCAATTCTAAAGGTAGGTTTATCGGAAAAACGATAATCGTAACAAGCCATGACGCTGATTTCAAGCACTATTTCAGCTTTATTCGGATTAAATGCGGACAACAACAACAAAATATTTCTGGCGCAGCGGGGCGTGCGGGTAAAATCGCACTTTTTTACCGGCCAGTCTGAGCATGCTTGTATTAGGCATTGAAACCTCCTGCGATGAAACCGGCGTAGCGATCTACGATACTCAAAATGGCCTGCTGGCACATCGCCTGCATACGCAAATGAAGATGCATGCCGAATATGGTGGCGTAGTACCGGAACTGGCTTCGCGCGACCATATCCGGCGCATACTACCGTTAACCAGCGAGTGCCTGCGCGCCGCTGGCAAACAATTGAGACAAGTTGACGCCATTGCCTTTACAGAAGGTCCAGGGCTGGCCGGAGCACTACTGGTAGGTGCAAGTGTCGCCAATGCCGTTGCCTTTGCGCTGAACAAACCGGTAATCGGCGTGCATCACCTGGAAGGACATCTGCTGTCGCCATTACTCGCCAATCCAGCCCCCGAATTTCCATTTGTTGCCTTGCTGGTATCGGGGGGCCACAGCCAGTTGATGCGTGTGGATGGCGTAGGCCAGTACCAGATGCTAGGCGAAACGCTGGACGATGCTGCGGGAGAAGCCTTTGATAAAACTGCAAAACTGCTGGGCCTCCCCTACCCCGGTGGCCCACTTCTGTCCAGGCTTGCAGAAGATGGCTCCCCATCCAGATTCCATTTGCCACGACCCATGCTGAATTCTGCAGACATGGATTTCAGTTTTTCCGGGCTAAAAACAGCGGTATTAACGCTGGTCAGAGAGCAGCAAACCATTGACGACCAGACTCGGGCTGATATTTGCCGCGCTTTTCAGGAGGCGATTGTCGAAGTCCTGGTTAAGAAATCCTTGAAAGCCCTGAAGCAGACCGGGCTAAACCAATTGGTCATTGCCGGGGGCGTGGGAGCCAACAAGCAATTACGAAAGCAACTGGATCAGATGGCGCAAAAAAAACGCTTCCGGGTATTTTATCCGCCACTGGAATTCTGCACCGATAACGGTGCGATGATTGCTTTTGCGGGCGCCCAACGTCTACAACAAGCCGCACACACCAATGGTGCCTTCGCGGTCAAACCACGCTGGGACATGGGCAGCCTGCCTAGCCAGGAGAGCCAACTGTGATCACACTGAAAAACCTCTCGCTGCAACGTGGCACCAAACTGATTTTTGAACGCGTCAATCTGACCATCTATGCAGGCCAGAAAGTAGGCGTGGTGGGTGCCAATGGCTGTGGAAAATCGACACTTTTTGCACTTTTTCTGGATGAAATCCACCCCGACGCCGGTGATCTGGAACTACCGCCGCGCATCACCATTGCGCATGTTGCACAAGAAACACCGGCGTTGGCGGTTCCCGCCATTGAGTACGTAATCGACGGCGATCGTGAATTGCGATTGTTACAACAACAATTGGCGCAGGCTGAGGCAGATCACGATGGCACCCGTATCGCGGAAATTCACTCGCAGCTCGATCATGCAGATGGCTATAGTGCCAACGCCCGCGCCGCACGCCTGCTAGCTGGGCTGGGGTTCGATCAGCAACAATTGCAAACACCCGTGTCAGCCTTTTCAGGCGGCTGGCGCATGCGCCTCAATCTGGCTCAGGCACTGATGTGCCGCTCCGACCTGTTGCTATTGGACGAACCAACCAATCACCTCGACCTGGAAACGGTGATGTGGCTGGAAAACTGGCTTAGAGCCTACCAGGGCACGCTGCTGCTGATTTCGCACGATCGCGACTTTCTGGATGCGACGATCAACCAGATTGCCCACGTCGCCAACAATCAGATCACGTTGTACACCGGCAACTACGAAGAGTTTGAACGCCAGAAAGCAGAACGGCTGGCACAACAACAAGCAGCCTTTCAGAAGCAGCAACGAGAAATTGCGCATTTGCAGTCGTTCATCGACCGCTTCAAAGCCAAGGCAACCAAAGCCAAGCAGGCGCAAAGTCGCGTCAAGGCGCTGGAACGCATGGAATTGATAGCGGCGGCGCATATCGACTCTCCTTTTTCCTTCAGCTTCCGCGATCCGGAATCCAGCCCCAATCCATTGTTGCGCATTGAAGCAGCGACAGCCGGCTATGCCGCCAAACCGGTGCTGGACAGAATCAACCTGAGCATTCAGGCAGGCAGCAGAATTGGCTTGCTCGGGCTAAATGGCGCAGGCAAATCAACGCTGATCAAGCTGCTGGCAGGTGAAATATCACCGTCAAGTGGCCAACGCATCGAAGGCAAAGGCCTGAAAATTGGCTATTTCGCGCAACACCAGCTAGAGACATTGCGCCCAGACGAATCAGCACTATGGCATTTGCAAAAACTCGACCCGAACGCCAAGGAAGCCGAGCTACGCAGTTTTCTGGGTGGATTTGACTTCAGTGGCGACAATGCACTACAAGCAGTCGGCCCATTTTCCGGCGGAGAGAAATCCAGGCTGGCATTGGCCCTTCTGATCTGGCAACGCCCTAATCTATTGCTACTGGATGAGCCGACCAACCATCTGGATCTGGAAATGCGTGAAGCACTGACCTTCGCGCTTCAGGATTACACGGGCTCAATGATCGTTGTATCGCACGACAGACACCTGCTGCGCGCTACTACCGATGATTTCTGGCTGGTTGAAAATGGTGCAGTCACTGCGTTTGACGGCGATCTTGATGATTATCGCCGCTATCGTATGGAACAATCGGCCAATGACGATGCCCCGCCAGCTGCTGGCAACAACGTTGACCGGAAACTGCAAAAACGAATCGAAGCGGAACAACGCCAGCGCCAGGCACAACTGCGCAAACCACTGGAGTCCCGCCTACGCAAGGTGGAGCCGGAAATTGAGCGACTCAGTGCCGAAAAACAGCAACTGGAGCAACAACTGGCTGATTCTGCTTTGTACGAGCCGGCGCAAAAGGATGCGCTGAAACTGGCCTTATTACGGCAATCAGAACTTCAAGGCAAGCTGGAAGAACTGGAAATGGAATGGCTGGAATTACAAAGCCAGCTGGAAGCCATTGAGTAAACAAACCACGTTCGTAGAACGTGGTTTTGCCACTTTACCTTGACCAAAAGGTGCACATGGTCTTGCTGTACGTTTAACTCCACCACCTCGCAACCCCGCTGCTCACAAAATACCATCACGCATTTTTGAACCTCTTGCGCAATCGGCCCGCGCAAAATCCGGAACCGGTACTTCGGCACCCAGACTACATGGTATTGACAATGCCAAATGACGTGCGATGCTCTTTGAAACCTACTCATGGTCGTTTCCTTTTTCGATGTTGTGGGGACAACACCGACAAAGGTACTTCCATGAGTGGGCGCTCTAACAGGCCAAGTCAGTTTGGCGCTGACCACGTCCTCAGGACGTGGTTTCAAGGTGTTAATAAATCTGCCCCAACGCTGTCGCTATCCAGCAAACAAGCACACGGCAAATCTCCATGTAACCAGTCACTTAGCCGCCATCCCAATATTTCAGCACACAACAAAAAAGCCACTTTATCCTTAAAAAACAGTGGCTGATGCTCTATAATTAAAGTGTTTTATTAGTTGAGAGTTGCGCCCATGCGAACCAAACAGACGATTGTGGCCGGCAGCCTGATGCTGGCGTTGACAGCATGTGCCAGCCAGCCGCCGAAGGTGGTGAAAACCAGGGCCAGCAGCACGCCTGCGACGACCATGCTGGCTTCGGCCGCGCCGGCCAAACCGGTGCTGGATTCGGTACGCGATGGGGTGCCGGCGGATGCAACGGCGATGGAGGTGGTGTTGTATGCGCTGGGGCTGCTGAATATCAATTACCGCTGGGGCGGCGCCAATCCGGAAAGCGGGCTGGATTGCAGCGGCATGGTGAGTTACATCTACAAGCAGGCGGTGGGGATGAATCTGCCGCACAATGCCGCGGCGATGGCGCAGCTGGGAAAGGAGATCGACCGCAGCGAGCTGGAGCCGGGTGACCTGGTGTTTTTCAACACGCGCAACAAGCCGTTTTCACATGTGGGCATTTATATCGGTGAAGACCGCTTTGTGCACGCCCCGCGTACCAATAGTCATATCAAGGTCAGCAGTCTGAAAAGCGGCTATTTTTCCAGCCGTTTTGAGTCGGCCCGGCGTTATTTGAACTGAATTGCTTGAAAAGCGCGCTGGTAGCGCGTTGCGACGCGATTGCTTGACGTGGATCAAGCCCCCGGAAGCCGATAAGTGGGAGTATACGGCTCAGAAGGTTATGCCTTCTGCTTGTGTATCTCCAGTGGTTAAATTGAGCGCCCCGCATATTTTGCCGGGCGTTTTTTTTCGTGCTGATTTTGCCGGTGCACGCCATGTTGCCTGCCCCCCTGCCCCCTGTTGAAGAGATTCCGCCACAAAAGCAGGCGACCTTATTTCTGCGACTGTGCCTTGAAGGGGAAGCAATCTTGACTGGCTCAAACTTCACGCGGGCGTATCAATTGCCACCCTGTATCGGTGCGCTGCAAGCCAGGCCGGCATTGCCTTGCAGGCTTGGCTGCAGATCAATACCAGTGCGGCCTGCAGGGCCTGGCAGCCGCCTATGGGTTAATCGGGCTTTGCGCTTGTTGTTCACGCATCAATCCGGGTAACCAGAACACCGGCACGCAACCCCACTTTGACGGCAGGATTGGGGAACAGGATATGTTCACCGGCAGCAACGATGGTTTGTTGTGCGCCATCTTCCGCCAGCAGATAACCGGCCGGCAGCGGTGTGAAGTTGGCAACGTCGTCTGCCAGATGCAACACAAACTGTTCACTCGTGCGGATCACCTCGCGGGTGACGGCAAAACGGTGGATATCGAGCGGCGCGCTGGCGGGTGGCAGCTGCCCCTGCAGCAGGCGTTGCAGCAGCGCCAGCCATTCATCCAGCGGCAGGCTTTGATTGTTGCCAAAGGGCCGCGCCTGACCGAGTTCCAGTGTTAGCGCGCGGGCACCAAACTGGCTGACGCAGTAGGAAGAAAAGGTATTCGACGGCTGCGGCTGCAGCAGCAAGGTGCCGACATCCACCGCCTGCAGCAGGCCGAGCAGGCTGTCGATGTAAGGGGTGTTGCCCTGCGCCGGGCAGATGGCAAATTTGGGGTAATACGAGGCGCGGATGGCGGTGTGTAAATCCAGATGCAGCCTTTGCCCCTGCCCCATTTCAAAAAAACGCTGTGCGTATTGCTCCAGCAAGGCGGCGCGGCGCGCCTCGCGTGAATCCTGATAAAACCGGTGTTTGCCGCCAAACAGGCGGTTCAGGTCGTCGTCCAGATAACGCTCGCCGGCACGCATTGCCCCCGGGTTGCCGAATATCAGCAGCACCCGCGCCGCCGGGTTGGCCACTGCACCGCTGGCCAGTTGCTGCAGCAGGCGGTCGAGCATTTCAATCGGTGCGGTTTCGTTGCCGTGGATGCCGCACGACAGCAGCAGGCAAATCTGCGCCGCCGATTCGTCGGCGGGCTCCAGCAGCAAGACGCCTTCGTCGAGCACCGCCCAGCGTGTGCCATCCGGCAAGGCGCCGGTTTCGGCGATGTGATCTTCCCCTGCCAGCAACGCTGGCAGCCAGCGCAATAACAATGTGGCACTCATGTCGGCTCCTGCTGGAATGGATAAAGGCTGCCGAGGCCGAGGATCTGCGTCAGCTGGTCGAGCGCAGTATGGGATTCGTAAAGCAATTGCGGGTCGGCAAGATCGGCCTCAGTGAGGTGATCGCGGTAATGGTCTTGCACCCAGCCGCACAGTTGTTGATACAGCACCTCAGTGAGCCATACGCCGGGCAACACGGCGGCCTGCTCATCAGCAGACAACACCACACGCAGCCGCAGGCAGGCCGGGCCGCCGCCGTTGCGCATCGACTGTTTCAGGTCGAAACACTGGATATCCGCCAGCAGCTTGCCGCGCAGGCTGTTGAGGTAATCCAAGACGCGCGGGTTGGCGCGGCATTCTTCGGCGCACACCAGCAGCGTGTCACCATTCGCCAGTGTCAGCAGCTGGCTGTTGAACAGATAACTGCTGACGGCATCTTCCAGCGGCAGCACGTGTTCATCCACCTGCGCCACCTGCAACACGCCCTCGCCCAGTTGCTGGCGCAGTTGCTGCAGCACTTCCGGCTGATTGAGAAAAGCGTGCTGGTGCAACAGCAGCAGCTTGCGATTGCCGACTGCGATCACATCGTTGTGGAACACGCCGGCATCAATCGCATACGGGTGTTGCTGCGCCAGCACCACGCGCGACTCTGGCAGGCGGTGCAGCCGCACCAGCGCCTCGCACGCCTCACGCGTTTGCCGCGCCGGATAACGCTGCGGCTGCAGCGCCTCACTGCCAAAGGCACTGCGGCCATACACAAACAGCTGCACGCCGGGTGCGCCATAATCGCTGCACAGCCGGGTGTGGTTGGCGGCGCCTTCGTCGCCAAACGCCGGGTGTTCGGGCAAGGCCGGGTGATGCGTGAAATGCTGTGAGTCGGCAAAAATGCGCCGCAGGCAGGCGGCGGTAAACGGGTGCTCGATGCTACGGTGCCATTTGCTGTTGAGGTTGGCCGGGGTGAAATGCACTTTGCCATCCAGGCTATCGGCTGAGGGCGACACGGTGGCAGCGTTGGCGGTCCACATCGACGAGGCCGAGGCACACGCCGACAACAAGGATGGCGCTTGTGTGGTGGCCTGCTGCACCACTTCGGCATCGCTGCCATGAAAGCCGATGCGCCGCAGCGTGCCGACATCCGGCCGTGCCTGCGGCGGCAACACCCCTTGTAGCAAGCCGCGCTGCGCCAGCGCCCACATTTTTTCCAGCCCCTGCAATGCCGCCTGGCGCGGGTTGGATGCCGATTTGCCGGAAGCCTGCGAGGCGACATTGCCATACGACAGGCCGCCGTAATGGTGGGAGGGGCCAACCAGGCCGTCAAAATTGGCTTCGCGCGTGGCGTTCATGCACTCCCTTTCAGCTCAGATCCAGCCCTGGCGCCACATCTGCCGGCAGCACCGGCTTTTCGGCTTCCAGCCCGGCTACTGGATAGGCGCAATAATCGGCGGCATACCAGGCGCTGGGCCGATGGTTGCCGGACAGCCCCACCCCACCAAACGGCGCGGCGCTGCTGGCGCCGGTGAGCGGCTTGTTCCAGTTGACAATGCCGGCGCGGGATTCGCGCCAGAAACGCTGATACAACTCGGCAGAATCGGAAATCAGCCCTGCCGACAGGCCGAAGCGTGTGGCGTTGGCCAGCTGCAAAGCGTGG
The DNA here is from genome assembly GCA_030917985.1 of Pseudomonadota bacterium. Lineage (GTDB taxonomy): Bacteria > Pseudomonadota > Gammaproteobacteria > Burkholderiales > SCOH01 > CALMFQ01. The sequence continues at coordinate 9,862 of JAUPTR010000200.1, forward strand.
TCGAAATCGCGGTAACGCTGCACTTGCAGCAAGGGGCCAAAATATTCCTGATCCGGCAGATCGGTGATCGACGATACGTCGAGAATGCCCGGCGACAGCAGGCCGCTGTCCTGCCGCTGCAACTGCATCGGCAGCAAGGCATGGGCGCCGGCACTGGCCAGCGCCTGCTGTGCGGCCAGCAATTGCTGCGCGGCGGCGGCGCTGATCACCGCGCCCATGAATGGCTGTGGCTCGGCATCCCACGCACCGGGTTTGATGCGGTGTGCCACCGTCAGCAGCCGTTGCAGCAACGCTTCGCCACTATCGTCGTCGGGCAGCAGCAGGCGCCGTGCGCAGGTGCAGCGCTGGCCGGCAGAGAGGAAAGCCGACATCACGATGTGGTGCACGGCGGCGTCGATATCGGCGACGTCCTGCACAATCAGTGGGTTGTTGCCGCCCATTTCCAGCGCCAGGATTTTTTGCGGCTGGCCGCCAAACTGCTGATGCAAGGCTACGCCGACATTGGCGCTGCCGGTGAAATACAGGCCGTCGATATCGGGATGCCCGGCCAGCGCCATACCGGTGTGGCGCCCGCCCTGCAGCAGGTTGAGCACACCCGGCGGCAAACCGGCCTGCAGCCACAGGCGCACCGTCAGTTCGGCCACGCCCGGCGTCAGCTCGGATGGTTTGAACACCGCGCAATTGCCGGCCAGCAGCGCCGGCACCAGGTGGCCATTGGGTAAGTGGCCGGGAAAGTTATATGGCCCGAATACCGCCACCACGCCGTGCGGCCGATGCCGCAGCACCGCCTGCGCATCACCCATCACCGCACTGCGCTCACCGCTGCGTTCGGCCAATGCCTTGAGCGAGATATCCACCTTGGCGATCATGCTCTGCACTTCGGTAAGCGACTCCCAGCGCGGCTTGCCGGTTTCCAGGCCAATCTGCTCCGCCAGTGCAGGCTTGTTTTGCGCCAGCAGTTCGGCAAAGCGTCGTAGCAGCGCTATCCGCTCTGTCAGTGGGGTATCGCGCCAGGCGGGAAAAGCGCGGCGCGCTACGGCAACGGCTACCTCAACCTGTGGCGGGCTGGCGGCGCAGCCAGACCAGACTTCGGCCTGCGTCACCGGATTGCGGCTGGCAAATGCGCCACCATGGCCGTCCACCCAACATCCGTCCAGCAACAAGCTCATGTTTTGTCCTTTCTCTGCGCCACCAGCGGCACGGCGCGTACCGTGTCACCCGCAGCCAGTTGCAGCCGCTGCAGCGTTTCGGCCGGCACTTGCAGCGCATCTTCGCAATACAACACCGGCGACAGGCAGACACGGAAATTCACCAGATTGCGGTTGCACAACAGCCACAACTCGCCTTCATTCACCGCGCCGGCCAAAAGCGGGTAAACATCGCTTTCGCGCACTGCGCGAATCTGCGCCAGCGGCGTAATCACCGTTGGCCCGGCATCAAAAATATCGACATAACCGCTATCCTGAAAACCTTCGCTTTTCAGCATTGCCAGCGCCGGCCGGGTGTGCGGATGCACCTCGCCGATCACCGCCCGTGCGTCTTCCGGCAACAGGGCGCTGTAAACCGGGTGTTGCGGCATCAGCTCGGCAATGAAGGATTTGTCACCGACACCCGACAGATAATCGGCCTGTGAAAACGCCATGCGGAAAAAATGCTGCCCCAGGCTATCCCAGAAAGGCGAGCGGCCCTGTGCATCCGATACCCCGCGCATTTCGGCTATCACCCGCTCGGCAAAACGCTCGCGGAACTCGGCCAGAAACAGCAAGCGCGATTTGGACAAGAGGCTGCCGTTATTGCTGTGGCGATAGTCGTCGCGCAGAAACAGCGAGCACAGCTCGGAGCAGCCGGTCAGGTCGTTGGTAAGAAACAATGTCTGCAACTGGCGATAAATGCCGAGCTCTTGCGCGGCATGCACCGAGAGGCCGAGCCGGTAGTGATACCACGGTGCACGCAGGCCCACCGCAGCGGCTATCGCACACAGGCCGACCACTTCGCCGCTGGTTTCATCTTCCTGCACAAACAGGTATTCGGCGTCGGCGGTTTCCAGCTCGCCGGCGATAGAGGCCACCGAGTTGTCGATACGCCGTGTCAGCCGTTCGATATTTGACGGCAGGCTGGTCAGGCCCACGCCGGCACGCTGTACCAGCGCCACCATGGCCGGCAGGTCGTGGCGGCTAATCGAACGAACCAGCATCGCCGCCCCCTTCCAGCACCAGCAGCAGGCTGTCGCCCGAAGCAATCTGCAAAACACGCGCGGTGTCGGCCTCAATCATGGCCTCGGCCTGTTCGCTATCCAGCGCTGCGGCGGCAAAGGTGGCACGAAAACCACCGAGTGCGGCATTCGCCAGCAATTGCGGCACGCCGCTGGCGAGTTTGTCGACCACACGCGCCGTTACCCGGTGGCAGCCCCTGGCCGTGCGCAGATCGGCAAAACGCGCCTGCAGCACCGGACCACCGTCAAAAATATCGACATAACGGCTGACGCGAAAACCTTCGTTTTCGAGAATGCCGCGCGACCATTGCGCCGCCGGGTGCGATTGCCCGAGCGCAGCCTGGGCGGCAGGTGTCAGCAGCGAGACATAAATCGGATGTTGCGGCAGCAGTTCGGCAATAAAGGCGCGGCCTTTGGCGGCACAATATTCTTCCGCCTGCAGATAATCCAGCCCGAAAAAATGCCGGCCAAGGCTATCCCACAGCGGCGAACGGGCGTGCTGATCACACGGGCCGATCAACTCACACGCCCAGTCGGCAGCAAAACGCTGCGGGTGGGCGGCGGCAAATAACAAGCGCGCACGGCATAGCAGATCGGCACTCTGCAAATCGAGATGCGACCCAAGGATTGAAAAGGCATGCAGCAGCGAATGGCCGGTCAGGTCGTGGCACAGCGACAACACTTCCACCTGATGGTGAATGCCCAGCGGCCGCGAGGCATGCACCAGTGTTTCGCGCCGGTAGTTGTAAAACGGCTCAACCAGCCCCGCCGCAGCCACCATGCCGGCTACGCCGATCACCTGCTGGCTGTGGCTATCCTGCAGCACCAGCAGATAACGCTGGTCGCCGGGGCAAGTCACCCGTTCTTCGAGCGCGGCACATGATGCATCAATATGTTCGGCCAATAGCTGACGCGGGGCGCGCAACGAAGTCACGCCGGGGGGGGATTGGCGCGCAATCAACTCAATCGCGGCCAGATCAGCAGGCTGGGAAGGTCGAACGATCAACATTCAGGTCTCCTTCCCTGATTATGGTTGATCAAGGTGACAGAAAGAAGCAACAAAACAAAAGGCCGACGCACGCGCCGGCCTTTTTTCTGGATATAGCCGATTATTTGCCAGTGACCTTTGCTGCTACGCCATCAAGGATTGCCATAGCCGCATCAATGTCGGCATCTTCGATCAACAGCGACGGCGCCAGACGCAACACATCCGGCCCGGCCTGCAGGATCATCAGGCCGGCATCGGCTGCCAGATTCATGAAATCCTTGGCCTTGCCGGCGTATTCCGGCTTGAGCGCTGCGCCGATCAGCAAGCCCATGCCACGCACTTCGCTGAAGCAGTCATATTTCTCGC
>JAUPTR010000024.1 GCA_030917985.1 Pseudomonadota bacterium
CCTCCGCGTCCACCTTCGGCGGATGACCACCGACCTGCAGCAAAGCCAACACCAGCGAGGTGAACTCGTGGCCGAGCGGAATCCCGGCAAAACTGACCCGTGCTTTCCTTTCTCCTTTGGGCTGGGTCGCAAATGAAGGCCGACGCACATCTGCCGGTGCATCGTCACGCAACGACACCTTATCAGACAACGCGGCGATGTCCTGCAGCAGTGACCACAGCTGCTGCGAGTCAGCACTGTCGTCCAGCGCAGCAATCATTTCGATCGGCTGCTGCAATTTCTGCAAATAGGCCTGAAGCTGTTGTTTCAAATTGGTATCGAGCATGATGTAACCTCTTGTTACTAGCGGGGGATTCAAGAACACTTGCCACCGGGTTCGCCAGGCAAACCCGGCAGCAAGGATTCTGGTGTGTTCCGGCAACGCCCAGTGCCGTGGAAACGAGCCGCCTTTGCAGGTCGGACGGGGGTCCGACCTGCGACCCCATTTCCCGGCGGTGATGCATCCACCGGCCAGGAGCGATTAAATCTTCCCGACCAGATCCAGCGACGGTGCCAGCGTCTCAGCACCTGGCTGCCATGCCGCAGGGCACACTTCGCCGTCGTGAGTCGCCACATACTGCGCAGCCTGAATCTTGCGCACCAGTTCTTTGGCCGAACGACCGATACCCAGATCGTGGATTTCAGCGACCTTGATCTGACCTTCCGGATTGATCACAAAGGTGCCACGCAGCGCCAGGCCTTCTTCTTCGATCATCACATCAAAATTGCGGCTGATCACGCCGGTCGGGTCGCCAATCATCGGGTAGTTGATCTTCTTGATGGTGTCCGACGCATCGTGCCAGGCCTTGTGGGTGAAGTGGGTGTCAGTCGACACGCTATACACTTCCACGCCCATGTCTTTCAGCTGCGCATAGTGGTCAGCCAGATCGCCCAGTTCTGTCGGGCAGACAAAGGTGAAGTCAGCCGGGTAGAAAAACACAACCGACCATTTACCTTTCAGATCGGCATCAGTCACCGGAACAAACTTGCCATTGTGGTAAGCGGTGGCTTTGAAAGGTTTAACGGTGGTATTGATCAGATTTGCCATGATTAAGCTCCTGTTGGGCTGGTTGAAAACATGGTCGAATTGTAGGCAGCAGCCACACATCGTGGAAATTGATTATATTTACCATGCCAATAGCAAATACCTATACCGATCCCCTGCACGCCCTTTTTTGCTTGCACCAGACTATATGTGCATCGGAATGCCACCCCCGCCTTCGCGGAACATGGAAAGACACTGGAAAAAAAAACTCGCTAGGTTTAGAATCCGCGTTCTTTCAAAAATGATGCCGCCTCAACCTATCCGGGGCAAATATGTGTTCGTTGGATACATTGAAGGCCATCTTTTTGCAGACAATCTATAGACGGAAGAGTGGCAGAGCGGTTGAATGCACTGGTCTTGAAAACCAGCGATGGGCGACCATCCGTGGGTTCGAATCCCACCTCTTCCGCCAGAAGCTTTTGTATGTTATTGACGAATAACATATATTTGGCAGCACACCGACAATGGCATGCCATCTGCTCTTCACATGCGGGCATTATCTCATCTTTGATGAGTTAGTACGACAGGCTGCTAGTCCGACGTTTACTCGGCCACACTCCCGACCATAAACTGCCGCTCCAGCCGGCTGAAGCCGGTGCCGCCGGCACGCTGCACGCGCAGTTGCACGGGAATGCGCTCTTTCATGGCTTCGACGTGGCTGATGACGCCGATGGTTTTGCCGCTGGCGTTGAGCGAGTCCAGGGCATCGAGCGCGATTTCGAGGGTGTCGGCATCCAGCGTGCCAAACCCTTCATCCAGAAACAGCGAGTCGATCGATGCCTTGTGGCTGACCAGATCGGATAGCGCCAGCGCCAGTGCCAGGCTGACCAGAAAGCTTTCGCCACCGGAAAGATTGCGGGTGTCGCGCAGTTCGTCGCCCAACCAGGTGTCGCGTACCTCCAGTTCGAGTTCGCCCTGCTGTTTGCGGCAAAGCTGGTAACGGCCCTGCAGGCGCTGCAATTGGCGGTTGGCCAGTTCGATCAGGTGCTCAAGGGTCAGCCCCTGGGCAAAGCGGCGATAGTTGGCGCCGTCCGCCGAGCCGATCAGGCTATTCAAGCGCTGCCACAGATCATAGTGCTGCTGTTGGCCGGCAATTTCTGCCAGCAAGGTGGTCAGGCCCGTGCGGCGCTGATCGTCTTCGCTCACCAGCGCCCGGATTTCGCCCTGACGCTGGCTGGCCTGCCGCAAGTCGTTGCCCAGTTGCTGCAATTGTTGATCGATCATGTCGGCGTTGTTGTCAGTTTGCGGCGCTGCATGCAACTGTTGCAGCGTCGCTTGTGCGGCCTGCCACAGGGCCTCGGCTTCGGTTTGCGCCTTGATCAATTGCGCCTGCCGCTGCTGCAAGCCCAATCGCTGCGGCTCGTCCAGAATCGCGGCCAGAAATGCGCCCTCATCGGCAAACGGGCTGTGTTGCAGCATGTCTTGCCAGGCCTGCTGCGCCTGCTGCCGGGCAAGCTCCGCATCGCTCAGTTGCTGGCGCGCTGCCAGTAGCTGGCCATCCAGTGCCAGCAGGCTGCGTGTGGCGTGCTCGCAGGCTTCACGGGCGCGCTGCAGTTCCGCTGCGGCGTTGGCAACTGCGGTCCATGGCGCCATCGCCGGCCCGTTCAATTCTGCCCAGCGGGTTTGCCAATGCTGCTCCTGCTGACGCAGCGCTTCGAGTTCAATCGTCAGGGTGTCCCGCTCGCGCAATAAAGATTGCTGTTGCTGGCTGGCGGATTGCCAGTCTTGCCATTCTGCACGCCGCTGTTGCAACCAGGGCTCCGGGTCTGCCGGCATGTCAAAGCCAAATGGCAATATCGCCTGTTGCAGCAACTGCTGCAGGTCGGCCAAGGTGGTCTGCAGCTGTTGTGCGCTGGCGGTCAGCTGGTCGGTTTGCTGGCGGCCGTGCTCAATCTGCTGCTGCAACAGTTGCTGTTGCTGGGTGGTCTGGAGCCGGGTTTCTTCCCGCTCTCGCAGTGCCACCATGGCTTTCTCACGCTGCTGACGCAAATCGTCCAGTTGCTGCATGGTTTGCTGTAACGCAGCAACACGGGCACACGCCTGCTGTTGCAGCTCGGGCAACGCGGCGGCGGCCAGCGCTGGCAAGCCGATCTGCCCGGCTTGCGTCTGCCATTGCTGCTCAAGCTGCTGCAGTGCGAGCGCTTGCTCGGCCAACTGCTTTTGCTGCTGTGCAATTTGCTCGCTCGATCGCGCCTCGGCCTTGGCCGCATGCTGCAGCGCCTCGGCCTGGCTGCCGGCCTGCAGGCGCAATTGCTGCAACGATGACTGCGTTGCCGATACATCGAGCGCCTGATATTGGCCGATCAAGGGATGTTCGGTTGCACCGCACAGTGGACACGCTTCGCCCGGCTGCAGGCTGGCGCGGTGATGTTCGAGCGACTGGATGCGCTGTTCCTGCAGCAGCAGCGTTTCCTTGTCGGCAATGTGCGCCTGCAGTGCAGCGTATCGTTGCTGCAGGTCTTGCTGCAACTGCTGTTGTTGCTGTTGTTCGGCGCACGCCTGCTGCAGCGCGTCCTGCAGGTGCGTCTGGCGATGGGTGATCTGTACCTGGCTTGTGGCCAGCGTTTCCAGTTGCTGCAATCCAGACTGCCGAGCCAGTCCGGCTGTCAGCTGTTCGCGGAGTGCGGCTTCGGTCTGCCCTGCCAGCAGGCAGTCGATGCGCTGCCGGATAGCGGCTTCCCCATCACGAGCCAGGCCGAGGCTGACGTCGGCATCGGCCAGCGTGTGTGCCAGCGTTGCCAGTTGTTCGGTTTGCACTTGCAGGGACTGCGCCTGCTGCTGTTGCTGTGCCTGCAGTCGATCCCGCTCGGCCATCAACTCTTGGCGGCGCTGCAACTGGCTTTGCCAGCCCCCGAGACACTCGCCGAGCTGGCTGTGCTGCTGCGTGCGCTGCAGTTGCAGGTCAAGCTGCTGCTCGCGTTCAGTCAGGCGAGCCAGGCGCGTTTCCGCTTCGGCAACGATCTGCGCGGCCGATTGCCATGCCTGCCAGCAGGCCTGCTGCTGCAGTTGCTGATCGCCTCGTTGCTTGGCCTGCAACCGGGCCAGCGCATTGTTGGCCGCCTGCCATGCGCTTGCGGCCTTTTGCCGCTCACGATGGCAAGGCGCCAGCCGTTGTGCCGGCTCGCTGGCGGCCAATTGCTGCATCTGTGGCGCAGCAGCGGCCCAAGCCTGCTGTGCCTGTTGCTTTTGTTGTTCGGCCGCTTGCAATGCAAGCCCGGCCTTGTGGCAGTCTTGCAGCCATTGGCGCTGCGCGAGCAAGGATTGCTGTTGCGCGCTGAGCGCCGATTCTGACGCGACCACGGCCTGCAACTCTGCCTGGAATTGCTGGCGCCGTTCATCCGACAGCAAATCCACGCCCTGCGCCCGTGCCTGCAATTGCTCCAGCGCTTGTTTGTGTTCGCGGGTGCATTCAAACACGCGCTGGGAGATGCGCCCATAGATGTCAGTACCCGTCAGCTGCTCAAGCAGGTCGGCGCGTGCGTTGGCATCTGCCTCGAGAAACGCGGCAAACCCGCCCTGAGCCAGCAGCATGGATTTGGTGAATCGATCGAAATCCAGGCCGGTCAATTCTTCGATTTTGGCCAGTTTGTCGTTGAGCTTGTCGCACAGAATGGTGCCATCGGCCTGCGCCAGCTCGGCGCTTGGCGGCTGCAGCTTGCCATCGGCCTTGCCACGCGCACGGCGCTGGCTCCAGAACGCACGGTAGATCTGATCGCCCACGGCAAACTCGACCTCGGCCAGGCATTCGCTGGTAGAGCGAGTCATGATTTCGTTCTGGCTGGAAAGCGACGACATGCGCGGTGTGCGGTGATACAGCGCGAGACAGATCGCATCCAGCAGCGTGGTCTTGCCGGCGCCGGTGGGGCCGGTGATGGCAAACAGGCCATTGTCGCTGAACGGCGCGGCGGTAAAGTCAATTTTCCATTCGCCCTTGAGCGAATTGAGATTTTTCAGGCGCAGGGTGAGGATTTTCATTCGGCAGTTTCCTTCACATCAAGCAGCACCTGGCTGTGCAATCTACGCAGTTGCTGGCGCAACGGCTCATCCAGCGCACCTTCGCGGTCTTTGCTGGCCAGCAGTTGCTCAAACACCTCGGCCGGCTCCAGCTCTGCCAAGGTCTCCCGCACCGGCAGCTGCAAGCTGCCGCCATCCTGCATCCTTTCGCGGCGGATGCGCAGCACGTCGACGGCCGGCCAGACATCAACCATGGCGGCC
>JAUPTR010000025.1 GCA_030917985.1 Pseudomonadota bacterium
AGCTTGCATGGCAATCGTCACTCACTTGAAATTCTCGCAGTGCACACTATCTATCTCAGCAGCAAGCTGCATCACCCCTGCAGTTGCGCAGCCGAGGTTACGAGTGGTGCCCGGAGCCATGCCCTGGAGCAGGGTTGGCATGTCCGGGGCTCGCAGCCAACATCCGTTGTTTTTTTGATACTTGTCAGAGGAGCAATCAAAATGGCCAATATCCGCCCAACCCATTCCGCTTTGGACGATTTTCTCAACGGCTTTTTCATCCGCCCCATGCAGCTGGCAGAGCAACCAGACATGCAACTGAAGCTGGATGTCCGTGAGGACGACAAGGCATATACGGTGCATGCAGAAATTCCCGGAGTAAAAAAGGAAGATATTCACGTACAGATCGATGGCAACCTGGTTTCGATTTCAGCCGAGGTAAAAAACGAAAAAGAGGTCAAGGAAGGTGAAAAACTGCTGCGCTCGGAACGCTATTTCGGCAAATTGTCGCGCAGTTTCAAACTGGCACAGGATGTGGACGACAGCAAAGCCAATGCCCGTTACAACGATGGCGTGCTGGAACTGACCCTGCCCAAACGTAGCAATAATGGCAGCAAGCGCCTGAACATAGAATAAGAGACGGCAAACCCAACAAAAAAGGTCACATTACGTGACCTTTTTTCATTTGGCCAAAAGGCAGATCAGCCCTTGGCAAACAGCAACTTGTAACCACCGCCAGACTCGATCCAGCGCTTGATGCGATTGGCGTCCGCCAGTCGCTGGTATTTGCCGTCCGAATCAAGCAAAACAATCACCAGCGGTGTGTTGGCAATGGTTGCCTGCATCACCACACACTTACCTGCTTCATTGATAAAGCCGGTTTTCTGCAGCCCGATCTGCCAGTCATCGTCTTTAACCAGTGAATTGGTGTTGTTGTACATCAGACGCCGGCCATTCGCCAGCAACAGCTCATGTGAAGGGGTAGTGGAAAATTCGCGGATTTCCGGGTAATCGTGTGCGGCCTGTACCAGGTGCACCAAGTCAGCAGCCGTTGCCACATTGCCACCATTCAGGCCGCTGGAATCGTAAAAGCGTGCATTTTTCATGCCGATAGCCGCAGCCTTGCGATTCATGCGCGCAATAAATGCCGACGCTCCGCCGGGATAATGGCGTGCCAAGGCCGAAGCGGCCCGGTTTTCCGAAGACATCAGCATCAGCAGCATGGTTTCAGCACGGGTCATGGTGGTGCCAACCGGCAGACGTGATCCGGTATTGCGCAAAGTATCCACATCCGCCTCGCCAATCGAAATCACTTCATCCATCGGCAATTTGGCATCCAGTACCACCATTGCTGTCAGCAACTTGGTGATCGAGGCAATCGGCATGGTTGCGGTGTTGTTTTTCGAATACAGCACCTCGCCATTGCTTTCGTTGAACACGACAGCCGCGCTAGAGTTAAGCAGCAAGGCTTGCGGAGCAGCCACCTCCGGTGCAGCCAGACGGCTGCGGAAAGACTCATGTGCAGCAACGCGCTTCAAGGCTTTTTTGCCGCTGATACTGGCATGGCGCGACACCTTTTTCTTTGCCGAATAATGCGCCTTTTTCTTTACGGCCGGCTTCGCCTTGGCCTTCACTGCCTTGGCTGCCTCTGCTTTTTTAGGCGCAGCAGCAGTGGCAATGCCGGGCATGGCCAGGCTTAGTGCAATCAACACCAGCGCGGCAAGTCTGGAATAAAATCTCATACGGGCAATCCTCTTGAATCGGGCTTGCAAATATCAACAACCGGCCAGGCTTGCAGCCACGCCGGCATGGTTTGGAGCCTGAACAAGCAGGCTCTGCAGAGATACTGCGAATAGTAGAATTATATATGGCCTGCCGGGTTCTAGCGCGACAAGTTAACAAGTTGCTTTAATTCTAGTCGAAGTTTTTCCAAAACCCAGCAAGGCAACTATCCGCCATTCCCCACGCCAGATGGCGGCTCCAGGCCCACTGGCCAGAGTGCCCACATCCGTCCGGACTGTTTCATCGCGCCAGCCTGCTTGCCCGCCTCCGCACCGAATCCCCAGAAGAAGTCGGCCCGCAATGGCCCGCGAATCGCCCCACCGGTATCCTGAGCCAATACCAGACGATTCAGCGGTGTCGCACTGGCTGGCATGCTGCTTGCCAACAGCACAGGCGTCCCCAGAGGCAGGAATTTCGGGTCCACCGCAATGCTGCCGCCTGCAGTCAACGGCAGTCCCTGCGCGCCGGGCGGCCCGTCGTTGCTGGCGGGCAGTTCGCGGAAAAAGACATAACTCGGATTGCTGTTCAGCAGATCCTGCAATTTGTCGGGATTATCGCGCGCCCAGCCCTGAATGCTCTGCATCGATACCTTGCTGGCCGGCAACTCACCCCGTTCGATCAGCACCTTGCCAATTGCCTTGTAGGGGTACCCGTTCTGATCGGCGTAGCCGACACGCAGAAAACTGCCATCAGGCAAACGCACCCGGCCCGAGCCCTGAATCTGCAGGAAAAACAGCTCGACCGGATCTTCAACCCAGGCCAGCACCTTGCCGGAAAACGCGGCCTTGCCAGAGTCGATATCCGCGCGGGAATAATAAGGCACAACCTTGCGCCCCTCCAGCCGGCCACGCAGGCGCATGCCCTTCAATTCGGGGTAAAGCTCTGCAAGCTCCACCACCAGCAGGTCGTCCGGCACGGCGTAAACCGGATACGCCGCACGCTGGCTACGTTTGCGGCTACCCTGCAACATTGGCTCGTAATAGCCGGTAACCAGCCCGCTCTCGCTGCCATCACCACTTATCAGGCGATAAGGGCGGAAATATTGTCGCAGATACTGGCGCAAAGCGGCGTCGTCATTGACAGCAACGCTGGCCAGCCCCTCGCACGCATCACGCCAGCCGGGCTTGCGCGCCATGGCCTTGCAGGAGGTTCTCAGAGCCTGGCCGCCAGCGCTCAGATCAAAACCCTGCCACTCGGCAAACGCCGACCATGCCAGTGGCTGCCATATTAATTGTGCGACCTTGGCTGGGGTAACGTCAGGCTGCGGCTTTTCAGAAACCGTCGGTGACTGGGTGGCACAGGCCGCCAACAGCGCAGGCAGTATGCTGACTAACAGTTTGCGAATCATGTTCATGGTCCGAAAAAGCAAAAACGGGTGCCATACAGGCACCCGTAACGATCAGACAACGTTGATCAGAAGTTGTGGCTGATACCAACCTGGTAAGAAGTCGGATCGGAACCACGCGGAGTTTGCAGGAATGGCGCCTGTGCTTGCCCGCTTGGCGTTGCCGCACCGTTGATGAAGAAGTTGTAGGCAGCAACCGATTCGTTATCCACCTTGGCATAGGTTGCAAACAGATTGGTTTTCTTGCTGAAGTTGTACAACATGGTCAGCTGGGTATAAACCGCGCCGGAATCCTTGTCTTTTTCACCCGTCCAGGTTTCGGTATCCAGTGCTTCGCCATAGGTACCAAACAACTCGATTGCGTCGCTGAACTTGTAACCCAGCGCAACAACATAGGTGTCGCGCGAAGAGTCACCCAAGCTTGGAATCGCCTGCCCTGGAACTGTAGCAGCCAGACCTTGTACGTTCTTGACGAAATCGGCATGGTACTGATTCACCTGACGCTCGTACACCAGACCCACACGCAACGGAATACTCTGCGAAACCTGAAGCCCCAGAGAGCCCTTGATACCGTAAGCCTTGGAGATCGCACCACCGGTTACCAGTGGCACCGGGTCTTTCTCTTCCAGGTATGCCAGGCTGGCAAACATCCAGCCAGGATAATAGGCAACGGTCAGTTCCTTGGCATCGTTGCGCAGATCGGTGCGACCAGCCTGACCCAATACACCTGCGGTCAGCTTATTCAGCGAATCAGGCAGACACAACGGACTACCTGTTTGGCAAACCGGATTATTATCATCACGGCCAGTAGTAGTATTGTACGTGCTACTTGCCTTGTACCACTCACCTTTGGTCTCAGGCACCTGGTAAGCAGCAACCATCTGCAGACCCTTGTAGCTTGGCGTCTTGTACTGCACCACGTTATTTGTACGCGTGCCTACGTTGTAGAAAGGCATTGCAAACTCGTTGAATGCGTACAACGCCCCGGCCGCGGTGGAAATTTTCGGGAAATAACCACCAAACGAGCTGGCCGAGTTGAACTGGTAACCCAGCACCGACAGCGCTGTCGAGGTAGCCCCCGACTTCAGCAAATGCAGTTCGTTTGGCACGTGCTTGTCAAAATACATATCCAGGCGGCCATATTGCAGGGTGCCCAGCGACGACTGGCGCAGGCCGATGAATGTCTGACGATTACCGAAACGCGCAGAGGGGCCGGCGGCAGGCTTCGATACCTCACTATCCTTACAGCCGACATAACCACAACCATCATCCGGCTTGACCGCAGTTTCAATCTGATACAGCGCGGTGAAACCGGCCGGCAACGACTGATTGCCGCGGAAACCGATATAGGAAATGCCGTCTGTTACGCGGGTTTTAGCCGGAATGCTATCCAGCGTGTTGTACAAACCGAAGTTCACGGCATTGGCAGTAGGGCTAACCTTGAGCATCTGGCTGCCATCAAATTTGGTTTTATCGGTAGCCTCGATATTCTCCTGGCCCAGCGCAATGTGACCATACACGCTGAACAATGAAGATTCATCTTCTGCCGCGTAAACAAACGACGGCAGCGCCAGAGCTGCGGCAACCGACCAAGCGATGCGCTTGAAATTCATTTTTTTCCTCCTGTTTGTCCCCGCCTGTTGCGGGAATCCCGTCCAATACCAAATTGTTCTCTGGTTTTTAGCACAGCTTTCGTGCAAGTGCTCTAGAGATTGTCATTTTTCTGAGTATTCGTTGCATAAATGCAACAAAAAGACTACTGCCGTACCCCCCAAAAAAAACACCACAACTTTCGTTGTGGTGTTTTTATGAGGCAAATCAGCATCAATACACTGTTACATCACTGCAAAATGATTAGAACAGGTGACGCACGCCAATCGAGAAGCCTTCCGGATCAGCACCAGCAGCTACAGGCTGAGTGGAAGTACCTACTTTCGATTTGCTCGGACCAAAGTCGTATGCTGCACCGCTCTTGTTGTCTACAGTGCTGTAAACGCCATAAACCTGAGTGCGCTTGCTGAAGTTGTAGCCATAGCCAACGGAAATCTGCTGGGCTTCCGAGTCTTTTACTTCAGTTGTCTCAAAATCCTTGGTCTGATCAGCAGCCAGAGCCATTGCGTAGGCCAGACGGAACTCATGCTTACCCATAGCGTATTTGCCGCCGATCCAGAAGGCATCACGGCTGAGCTCTGTTACACCAGCTCCCATTGCAGTCGCATTACCGCCCCGCAACTCCATCATTTCATAGATGGCGTTCAAAGTCAGGCCAGACTGGCTGAAACCCAGACCGATACGGTAGTTGGTATCCAGCGAACCATGAGCACTGGCAGCAGTCAGGTTGTTGCCATTCAGACCATCGGTGCCGCGATGTTCTTCATAAGCGAACATTGCAGTTACAGGGCCCCAACCGCCAGTCAGACCTGCACCCCAACCCCAAGGATTGTTGCTGTTGGTACGGTTTTCGTTGGCGATATAAGCAGCCGACAGAGTCATGCCGGCAATCTTAGCCGACTCGAAACCAACCGAATTTTGCTTACGGGTATCAAAAGCAAGATCACCCTGCTTGTTAGCTTGACCGGTATTACCCAGAATTGCAGTATCAGCACCGATACCTGCCTGGCCCGGGAATACGTCCAGCTTCGAAGCAACTGCACGGGTCGGGGTAGTAATACGGCCCATGATTACCTTGCCGGCAGCAGCAGACGACAAACCAACAAAGCTGTCGCGAGTTGCGAAGCCATTCGTTTTAGTCGAACCACCACCATCATCAATGTCGATAGCTTGTTCGATTTGCCAGATGGCTTTCAGGCCGCCGCCCAGTTCTTCCTGGCCTTTGAAACCGATATAGGAGCTATTGGAAGTTACACGGCTCTTGCCTGCAACATCGCTAGCAGCACCAGCAGTAGCGCCCTTCGCTTCAACTTGTTCCAGACCAACGTCAGCAACACCGTAGATGGTGACACTGTTATCTGCCATTACAGCCGGCGCAGCCAGTACACCAGCAACAGCAACGGCGATCAGTTTTTTGTTCATCGATACGCTCCTTAGTTTTCTGAGAGAAATCATCGCGCAGGTTATTCGCGCTAGCCCCCTGTGCGAAAGCCTGAGGCCATTCTGCCAAAGGGGCAATTTCGATTGCAAGCATGTTTTAGTGAAATATGCTGCAACCTTGGTACTGCGTTGCGTAATTGCAACACTCATTCTAGTACGTGTTTACGCAAATGCCAGTATTGGCAATTTTCAGGCTTGTGCAAACAAACGCGCCAATTCCACACCCGGCTCTGCGGCACGCATGAAGGCTTCGCCGACCAGGAATGTGAACACGTGATTCTGACGCATCAATGTGACATCTTCAGGTTTCAGGATGCCGCTTTCGGTGACCACGATACGTTCGGCGGGAATGCGCGGCAGCAGATCAAGCGTGGTCTGCAGCGTCACGTCAAAGGTGCGCAGATTGCGGTTATTGATGCCGATCAGCGGGGTTTGCAACTGCAATGCCTGTTCCAGCTCGTCGCCGTCATGCACCTCCACCAGCACGGCCATGCCCAGGCTGAAAGCCAGTTGTTCGAATTCCTGCATTTGCGCCAGCGACAAGGCAGAGGCAATCAGCAGAATACAGTCGGCGCCCATGGCGCGGGCCTCTACCACCTGATACGGATCAATCAGAAAATCCTTGCGCAGCACGGGCAGAATGCATGCGGCGCGGGCCTGCTGCAGGTATTCCGGCGCCCCCTGAAAAAACGGCTTATCCGTCAACACCGACAGGCAGGCCGCGCCATGTGCAGCATAACTGGCGGCAATATCCGCCGGCACAAAATGCTCGCGGATCACGCCCTTGCTCGGGCTGGCTTTCTTGATTTCGGCAATCACCCCGGACTGCCCTGCGGCATGTTTGGCGCGTAATGCCGCTACAAAATCACGGGCTGGCGCCTGGGCTGCCGCCACTTGCTCCAGTTGCGCCAAAGAGACAATCGAACGCGCAACACTCACCTCTTCGGCTTTGACGGCAAGAATCTTGTTGAGAATATCGGACATGATGAGTGCGCCTGGGCAATGACAAAGGCGACGATTTTATCGTGCTTTAGGCAGAAACAAGAAGCCGGCGGCGCCGATAAGGGCAAATTGCGCCACCGGCCGGGGGAAATCAGAAGCGGTAGTCGGGGTTTTTTGCGTCAAACGCGTTGGCAGCGAGTTTTTTGCGATCAAGCGATTCGAACACAATGTGTTCAAACACTTCGCCCTTATTGTCGCGGCTTTCCACCAGACGGATCATCGGCTCACGCAGATCCAGCAGAAAACGTGTCTGTTTCGCATAAAACGGTGGCGTGCTCGGGTTGTCGTACACCACCTCGGCATAGCGCTTGCCACCCTCACGCACCACCTTGACACCGGCCGGGCGCGTGCTCAGATTGCGTGCCCGCGACTTTTCGTGATCGGACTCCAGTTGCGCCAGAATGAAGGCAAACCCCAGATCACGCACCGTATGCCGGGACTGCGCCCGCGCCAACGTGCCATCGATGGGAATATTCATCGACACCACGCCAAACATGCCACCAACGTGGGCCAGCATTTTTTTGCTGTCCTTGCCGGCGTCGTACAGCACCTCTTGCCCCGCCCGCGCGCCACCCGCCTCCCAACGGGCGTAGATGGTGCGCGGCTCGCTGCGGTATTTAACCAGCATGCGCTCGGGCTTCTCCGGCAAGTCGTCGCCCTCTGCCAGGCGCTCGCGGCGCAGCATCAGAAACTCGTATTCCGGGTGTTGTTCTGTCATGCGTTTTACCGGGCAAAACAGCGCCGACGACTCCAGCGCCTGCAGCACAGCCAGCAACTGGGCATCGGAAGCCTTGAGCAAGGCCGGCTTGCCGATACCCTGGGCAAACCAGTCACACTGGGCAGCAGGGTTCATTGCCGCAAGCTGCCGGCGCAACTCGTCCGGCGCGGCAGACAAAGCGTCGTCAGCCGCATCGGCCATGCCAGTCAGCAGGCCGAGCAATACCAGGTATCGTTTGATCTTCACGCAATACTCTCCATGATTTGTCGGGCACGCCAGCCGCTTCGGGGTGATTGGGGGCGACGGGCCCGGTTATGCCAATCCAATGTCGGGAGCATATTAACCAAGGTCAAAAGATTAAATCAAGCGAATTAAATCATGCGATTTAGCTTATAATGGCCCCCTTTCACCCGCCCGCTCAGCCATGAACACCAGCAACAACCCCGCCTCGCTCACCCGTCAGCAATTGCTGCTGGCGGCATTGCGCCTGTTTGCCGAAAACGGCATTCATGCCGTTTCGCTGCGCTCGATCAACCAGGCAGCCGGCGCCCGCAACTCGGGTGCGGTGCATTATCACTTCGACAATAAAACCGGGCTGCTGCTGGCGCTGGTGGATGATCTGATGGACCGCATCGCCGCCTATCGTGGCGACTCGCTGCAGGCGCTGGCGCAGCGCAGCGAGCCGGCATCGGTGCGTGAATGCCTGGACGTGTTTTATCGGCCCAACTGGCTGCTGCATTTCGATCCCGAGGTTGGCGGGGTGTCCACCAAGTTTCTGCTGCTGCACCAGATGACGCCGGTGCCGGAGGTGCAGCAAAGGCTGGCACAGCGGGCCAGCGTCAACTGGCATTTGCTGGAAGAACTGCTGCTGCGGGCGATGCCACACAAGGATCGCGGCATGTTGCGCATCCACATCGGCATGAGCTGGGTGGGGGTACTCAATGGGCTGGCGGCGCTGGACCTGATGGCGGTAACGCCATTCGGCGACATGCGCACCGGCAGCATGGATCAGATGCTGCCGGCGTTTCAGCAATATCTGGCAGCAGGTGTCAGCTGCTGAAACCGCGCAAATGCCTGCAAGGCAAGCCTGCACTGCCGCGAAAATAAGCGGCTTTTGTAGGTCGGACTTTAGTCCGACGCAGTCGCCGGCGTAAAGCACCGCGTCGGACTGAAGTCCGACCTACGACCTTATTTTCGCGGCAGTGAGGCAAGCCTGGCGCGGCCTGCAGCCTTACCTGCAAGGCGCACCAGGATTGCCCTGCAGCCAATAAATCAGCGCTTCCCTAAGGAAGCGCTGATTTATTCGGCGAGCGGGATGAAGTGCAAGGAGCCCGGCGCGCAGGATGCGAGACATATCTTTAGATAGGCGAGCTATCGAGCACCGCGCGACGCAGCAATTCGCCCGCGCAGTCAATAAATCAGTGTCTTCCTAAGCCTGATCAAGCGTGAACAGATCGGGATAACGCGCGGTTTTGTCGCGGTAGAACGCCTGGATTTTCGGCATGTCGGCGTCGATATCGCCTGTGGGGTAAAAAATGCCGCACAGGCCCACCTGCCTGGTTCGATAATCGATGAAGCCGATCACAATCGGCACCTCGCCCTTGCAGGCCATCCAGTAAAAGCCGGACTTCCAGCGTTCGGCTTTTTTGCGTGTGCCCTCGGGAGACATCGCCACCACCAGATCGGTGCTATCGCGAAACGCCTGCGCCGTGGCATCCACCACATTGCTGTGGCTGCTGCGCACAATCGGCATACCGCCCAGCCAGCGTATCAGGCCACCAAACGGAAAGGCAAAAATCGTGTGTTTAGCCATGAATGTCAGCTTGATCTGGTGCAGAAACACAAAACACAGGCCCAGCAGAAAATCCCAGTTGCTGGTGTGCGGGGCAACAATGATTACGTATTTCTTTTCTGCCGGCAGCTGGCCCACCAGTTGCCAGCCGGTGAGCCTGAAGCCCAGTTTGGCCAGCCAGCAGATCAGCGGCCGCAGAATCGGTGTGTTGTAGATGGTGCGGGGCATAAGGCAGGCAAAGAGAATTAACGGCGTTAAGATTAACAGCTCGCGGCCGATCTGCCGCTAATCCAGATCAAGGCCGCCGCCAGGGCAATACCGGCGCGCCTTGCAGCCAGGGCTGCAGGGCGGCCAAGCAGAATCAGGCAGCCTGCTGCGAAAACTCGATCAGCTGGCGCAGCTTGAGCAGCGCCGCGCCACTGGACAGCGCATCGCGGGCGCGCTCAATGCCGGTTTCCAGGCTGTGCGCCACGCCGGCAACGTAAATCGCCGCGCCGGCATTCAGCAACACAATATCGCGCGCCGGGCCGGGCTGGTTCTCCAGCACCGACAGCAGCATCGCCGCCGAGTTGTCGGCATCCAGCGCCTTGACCTCATCCAGGCTGCATTCAGCAACACCGAACTGGCTCGGGCGGATCACAAACTCGCTGACCTGGCCGTGTTTCAGCTCGGCCACGCGGGTTTCGCCAGACAAGGTGATTTCGTCCAGGCCATCGCAGCCGTTCACCACCATCACGTGGCGGCTGCCCAGTTGCTGCAGCACGCGCGCCTGAATCCCCACCAGATCCGGATGGAACACGCCGAGCAGCTGGTTTTCGGCGCCGGCCGGGTTGGTCAGCGGGCCGAGGATATTGAAAATGGTGCGCACGCCCAACTCTTTGCGCACCGGTGCAACGTACTTCATTGCGCCGTGGTAGTTGGGCGCAAACATGAAGCCGACGCCAATGCCTTCCACCGCGCTCGCCACCTGCTCCGGCGTCAGGTTGATATTCACGCCCAGCGCCTCCAGCACGTCTGCGCTGCCCGATGCTGACGATGAGGCTCGACCGCCGTGTTTGGCCACCCGCGCACCGGCGGCGGCCGCTACAAATGCACACGTCGTGGAGATATTGAAGGTGCCGGAATGATCACCGCCGGTGCCGCAGGTATCGACCAGATGAAACTTGTCCTGCACCGGCACCGGCGTGGCAAATTCGCGCATCACCGACGCCGCAGCGGCAATTTCGGAGACACTTTCCACCTTCACCCGCAGGCCGATCAGGATCGCAGCGATCTGCGCCGGCGTCAGCTGGCCGCTCATGATCTGCCGCATCAAGTCGACCATTTCGTCGTAAAACAGCTCGTTGCCGTCAATCAGGCGGTTGAGTGCGTCTTTGGCGCTGATCATTATGGTGTTTCCTGTTTGATGTGTAGCGGTGACGGATCAGGCGAATTCGCGCAGAAAATTCTGCAGCATGGCATGCCCGTGTTCGGTCAGGATCGATTCCGGATGGAATTGCACCCCTTCCACCGGCAAGGTCTTGTGGCGCACCCCCATGATTTCGCCATCGTCGGTCCAGGCGGTGATGTCCAGGCAATCGGGAATGGTTTCGCGCTCGATCACCAGGCTGTGATAACGGGTGCAGGTGACAGGGTTAGGCAGGCCGGCAAACACGCCCTGGTTCAGATGATGCACCGGCGACACCTTGCCGTGCATCAGCTGCCTGGCATGGACGATCTTGCCGCCGAATGCCTGGCCGATGCTCTGGTGGCCGAGGCACACACCCAGAATCGGAATCTGCCCGGCAAAACGGTGAATCGACGGCACCGACACCCCAGCCTCGTTCGGCGTACACGGCCCCGGCGATAGCACCAGATAGTGCGGATTCAGCTCGGCAATCTGATCGAGGGTGATTTCATCGTTGCGATGCACCACCACCTCCTGCCCCAGCTCGCCAAAATACTGCACCAGGTTGTAGGTGAAGCTGTCGTAATTGTCGATCATCAGCAGCATAATCGTGATAAACCCTTGATTTGTTTAAGCGCAAGCAAAGAAGCCTGCATTTGATACCCCCAGCGATACTGCATTTTAAAATGATCGCCGTTGATGTGATGGCCCTGAGTTTATCCGCCCGAGCGTCACAACCGCAACCCATTACACATCCGTTGCGGTGTGCCACAGGGCTTGCAGCGCGGGCTTCAGCCGGCAGCGTCGAGATCGCTGCGCAGCAGGCCGGGGGTCTGGCCGGTCCAGCGCTTGAAGGCGCGGCGGAAGTTGTTGGCGTCGTGGTAGCCAAGGTGGGCGGCAATCGCCTCGTTGCTGTAGTGGCGTTCGTGCAGCAGGTAAAGCGACACATGCGCGCGCGCCTGATCCAGCTCGGCCTGGAAATGTGTGCCCTCGCGCGCCAGATGGCGCTTGAGCGTGGCCGGGCTGACACGCAGGTGGCTGGCCGCCGCCTCCAGCGTGGGTGGAGTGCGCATTGCCTGCTGCAGCCAGTCGTAGAGCAAGGCCAGCAGGCTGCGGCGCGCTGCCGCTGCGCCCTCCGGTGCGGCAATCCGCGGCAGCAACATCTCTACTGCGGTGCGGTTGCCGCGTGGCCACGGCTGTGCCAGCGCGTCGCGTTCGATCAACAGCGCATCCAGCGGCGCGTTGAAATGCAGTTGCTGGCCCAGATGCACCTGGTGTTGCTCAATGTGACGCGGCCGGGTGCGGTTGAAGCTGTAGCGCCAGGGCAGATGGGCATCTCCCAGCCAGCGGCACATGGCGGTAACGGCCGCCAGATGCATTTCCACCAGCGCCGGCAGCAGGCTGCCGCAGGCATAGGCCGGCGTCCAGTACAACACCGCCTGGCGTGGCCCCAGATGCAGGTGTGGCGTCAGCAGCGGGCACAGCAGGCTCTGGTATTGCAGCAGCAGTTGCAGCGCCTGCCCGGCATCGGCGGCCTGCAGCAGTGCATGGCTGACTGCGCCGTAATGGCCCGGCAGCAGGTTCTGCCCGAGCAAAAACGGCAGCTCCGGGTGTTTGCCGTGGCGCAGCAGTTGCCCGAGCAATTGCAGGTATTGCTGCGGGCTGATCTGCCGTTGCGGATCGAGCAGTCCGGCAGCCGGGATGCCCGCCTCGCGCAGCAGCAGCGCCGGCTCGGCGCCACGCAGCCGGCCCAGCTCCAGCAACAGCGATGGCTGCCGGTTGAGCGCGATGCACGCGGTGTCTTGCGTCAGGTAATCCGCCATCAGGCACGCTGTCCGGCAATCACCCTGGCAAAACCTGGCGAGCGCGCCGCTTGCGGCTCCAGCGCCTGATTCAGCCGGTTCAGCAGCGGCTCGGCCTGGCAATCGGCAATCGCACACGCCACCCGTGCCGATATGGTCAGCGGCGTACCGCCGGTGCGCGGGTAATGTGTCAGCTGCCCGAGCATGGCCGCCAGATGGTTGGCAATCCGCTCCGCTTCGGCCTGGCCGGTTTCCGGCAGCAGCATGGCAAACCGGTCGCCGGCGTAGCGGCACAGCAGATCGTGATTGCGCAGATTCAGCAACAGCAGATGGCTCACCGCCTGCAGCAGGCGGTCGCCCTCCAGCTGGCCGTGTTCGCGGTTGACGCGATGAAAGTGGTCCAGATCGAGCAGGATCAGCGCACACGGCAGCCGCGGGCTGCGGCCCTGCTCCAGGCGGATTTGCCGGCGCAGGTAATCGGCGTCGGCCAGTTCGGTCACGCGGTCGAAGGCGCGGTGTTCGCGCAGCAGGCGCTCACGCTTCTGCAAATGCTGGTTCAGGCTCGCCTGCTCCTGCCGCCAGGCATACAGGCCGCCGGTCAGCAGCAGCATGCCGGCCGGCGTCAGCAGCGATTCCAGCCAGTTATCCCACGGATACGCCGCCGGCACGCGGTAGAACTCGTCCAGGCAATCGACCCAGGCACCCAACATGATCGCCCCCAGCCCACCGGCCAGCAACCAGGTCACCCGGCCACCGGGGCGGCTGGCCAGAATCAGGATCGCCCACAGCCCCGACATCAGCGCCGTGCCACCCTCACCGAAAATATCCACCCACTTCCACTCGCCCAGCGGCTTGGGCTCACCATACGAGGCGTATAACAGCAGGCAGGCCAGCAGCCCGCCCAGCGAGAGTTTCAGCGGCGTGCGCAAGGATTCGTACATGGGGCGTATCGCAGGCAAAAACGCGCAGTCTAAAGCCGCAAAATGACATTTTTGTTGCCGGCAATATTGGCAAACCCAGACCACATCGCTGCAGGCCGCTCTGGTATTGGCTTGCAGCCCGGCCTGCAAGGCAATGCCAGAGCGGACTGCAGGGCAGCGCGCAAGCGTTTCAGATCAGGCTCAGGCGGAGGCGGTGCTGCGTGCGGACCAGATGCTGTCGGCCGGGCCATGCGCCACACGCTGCGCCGTGGCGCGGGCCAGCCAGGCAAACCCCAGACTGCCGGCCAGTGCCGTCACATCAACGCCCAGCGCGGCCATGCTGGCATGAACCCACAAGCCGGAAGCGGGCAAGCACCAGCCCAGCAGGCTGGTGGCCGGGATGGCCAGGGTAAAGGCTGCCGCCAGCCACAGCAGATGCACGGCGGCATGGGCTGCACCGCGCCAGAATGCCCAGGCCACGGCAGAGAAGAAGGTGGCGTAATACAGGGCATGATGCCAGCCATTCAGATCGGCAACCCGGCCGTGCAGCCATTTGGCGGCAACAATGCTCAAGGAGATGCCGCACACCGCCCCGAGGCACACGCCCACGGTGGCAGCCGCCATCCAGCGCACATTGCGCCGCTGCGGCGGCGGCCCGGCAGCCGCATCATTACCATTGCGCGGAGCTTTGGCGCGGCGGGTTTCCAGCCACAGCAGATTGCCGCCGTAAAACAGCCAGGCCCCGGCCAGGCCAAGCAGGAAATACATCCATTGCAGCGGAGTGCCACCATAGGTGCCAAAGTGCAGGGCAAAAAAGCTGGCGATGAGGGCATTCGGCAAGCTCTGGCTGCCCGGCAGAAAATCCGTGCTGACGATCTTGCCACTGTAGGGATCAATGGCCACAAAGCCGCCGGCAAAGCGCGGTGAATGGGCCTGTGGGTCATCACCCCAGACACGCACGGCAGCACGTGGCCCGGTCACATTCAGATATTGCAGGGCGCTGGGGCGAAAACCCGGCGCCTGAGCCTGAACACGCCCAAGCAATTCGGCCGGGGGCAGCATCGCCGCCGGATCACGCGGGGCGGCCGGCGCCGTAGTGCTACCGCGTATCGCAAAGGCGCTGCCCCACTGGCCGCCATGGATCAGCCGATCCTGAATGGCGTAGAAGCCGTCGTGCCATGCAAATACCAGTGCCGTGAGCGCCATGACGAGGTGAAACGGCAGACTGATGATGCCAACCACATTGTGTGCATCCAGCCACATGCGCTTGAGGTTGCGGCCAACACGCAGCGCAAACAAATCCTTTAACAGCGAAGGCAGCAACACAATCACGCCGGAAACCAGCGCCATGGCGTACAGCGCGGCAATCACCCCCATCACCCAGCGCGTGGGGTCGGAATCAAGCGGCAGGCCCACCACCCGGTGCAGCGTATCGATCAGATCAGTCAGCCCCGAGGGTTGCACCTCTCCAGCCTGCACACTGCCATCAGCCTGCAACGTGGCCAGATAGTGGCGCGTTGCAGCATGATCATGCTCATCCGCTCCCGGCGGGTGCAGCTGCCAACTGAGCCCTTGCGGCAAGTGTTCGGCAGCCTTGAGCTGCAGCTGAAAATCGCGGCCAGCAGCCGGATGCTGCTGCAGAGTGCGCTCAATGAGGGCAGGCACCTCGTCCAGTGACAGCGCACGGCCGTAAGCGTTGGATGGCGGTGTGGCCCAGCGGGCCAGCGGCGCTTTGAAAAGCGTGATGACCCCGGCATAGAAGGCAATGAACAGCGCCATGCCGGCAACGATGCCGGTCCAGGTGTGCACGGATTTGTAGATTCGAATGAACTCGGAACGCATGACAAAGCCTTGAATGTCAGAAGAGGCCAAATAGCGGCGGAATGCCGAAAACCAGCAGACTGGCCCCCAGCAGCCAGCCCCAGGCATGTAGGCCGCTACGGAAGAAATACACGCCGGACAAGGCGCCCATCCAGATCGGCGCCACCATCCACATGGCAAGCTGTCCACGAACGGGCAAGGGAAGATCGGCAGCCAGCCAGACAAACAGGCCGGAACAGCCAATTGCCAGCGTAAAGCCAGCCAGGATGCCGGCCAGCGTTTTGGCCAGCCAGTTGCGGGCGACGGGTTTGGCGGCACTCATTGATGCACCCGCCTGCGCCATTCCGGCCATGCTCCGAGGTAGGGAAACAGCACGAACAGCAACATCAGCCAGTGGCTGAATACAAAGCCAGCCGCTGCCGGTTGCAGGGCTTGCAGCAAGGCAGCCAGGCCACCGATCCATAACAGCAGCCCGGCAATACGTGCGCGGCGCGCCGGCCAGGGACGGGCAAGCCAGCACTGGTTTGGCGACGCCAGATAGATGGCAACACAACCCGGCAGAATCGCCAGCAGGCCGATCAGTATGAAGGGGTTCATGAACATCCCAGAGAGAGTGTGTGAGGACAGGCTGCCAGGGCACCTGCCCTTTTCCGGATCAGAAATCCGCCGTGGCCGACGCCAGCACGGTGCGCCCGGCAGCCAGGGTGGCACGCGGCTCGGCAAAGCTGCCCGAGTAATAGTGGCGGTCGAACAGGTTGTTGATGTTCAGGCGCAAAGTGGCGTTGCGCCCTGCCACACGGGTTGTGTACCTCGCCCCGAGATCCAGCTGCCCCCAACCCGGAATCCGGTAGGTATTGGCGTTGTTGAGATACTGCCAAGAGGTGGCAATCACGCGGCCATTCAGGCTCAGGCCGGATAGCGGGGTATCCCACTCGGCGCCCAGGTTGCCCTGCCAGCGCGGCACGCCAAACAGCTGATTGCCTTGATTCACCCCGCCGGCGGTCTTGGTCAACTCGCCCTTCAGATAGCTGGCGCCACCCAGTACGCGCACTGTCGGCATCAGCTGGCCAAAGGTATTCCACTCCAGGCCGCGCACCTGCGATTCGCCGTCGTCGGAGGCCACCAGATTCGGGGCCGTGCCGCTGGTGATCAACTCCGGCTTGGCAATCTGGAACAGGCTGAAGGTGTTGGCAAAGCGCCCCTGTTGCCACTTCACACCCAGCTCGGTCTGCTCGGTCTGGTAGGGCTTGAAATCCTGATCCTGGGCATAACCGTTGACCGCCTTGAGGCTGGCGCCCTGGCTCAAGCCCTCCACATAGTTGGCATACAGCGAAACACCATCGCCCCAGGGCTTGAGCAGCAGCGCCACCGCAGGGGTAACGGCCTTTTCGTCGTAATCAGAGCTGACCGCGCCAGCTGCGTTATAGCTGGTCTGTTGCACTTGCTGCTGGCGCAGGCCAAGCGTCAGGCGCACGCTATCCTGCATCAGCGACAGCGTATCCACCAGGGCCAGGCTCGACAGCGTGGATTCGCTGCCCTTGTTCAGCGGCCCGGTTGGCAAGGCTGGCAGGGGCGGCACAATCGGGTTGTAAATATTGCTGGCCTGCATGCCGGTTACAGCAGACAGCGAGCCCGATTCCAGATCAAGCCGGGTGGCCTGCACCACCAACTCATGACCTACCGCACCGGTGCCGACATTGAAACGCGCCCCCGCTTCGGCAGACACGCCCTCCTCGTAGCCACGCTGGGCCACACCGCGCACCTGGGCATTGCCGTTGGGCTGGACGTTATGCACATGTGTACCGTTGACCCAGCCGGAATAATCGTGCTGCCTGCTACCGGCATTGGCAAACACCGACACATGCCGGTTAAACACATAATCGGCACGTGCGATCACTGCCTGATTTTCCATCTCGCCGGCAGCCGAAGCCAGCTGATTGGTGCGTGGATCGGGTGCAGCCGGAATCGCCGGATTGGCAAAACCGAACATCGCCGGCGAGCCGCCGGAGAAGGATTCTTTGCCGCTGTAGAGATCCAGTGAGGCGGTCAGCGCCTCGCCGCGATAGTCGAGTGCAGCAGCAAGGAATTTGCGCGTCTTGTCCTGGCCATCCAGCGCGGTTTCGCCATCACGATACGAACCGTTGACGCGCAAGCCCAGCACATTGTCGGCACCGAAACGACGGCCGACATCGACGCTGGTGCCAATCTGGCTGGCACTCTGATAGTCAACCGTCACCCGCGTCAGCGGAGCGTCGGCAGCACGTTTGGGCACCAGGTTGATGACACCGCCAATGGCGCCACTGGGTGCCATGCCGGTAAACATCGCGCTCGGCCCGTTGAGCACTTCCACGCGCTCGACAAACTCCAGCGCGGAATGCCCCAGCGGTGCCAGCCCATACATGCCGTTGATGGCCAGATCGGAAGAATGTACATCGAAGCCGCGCAGGCGGAAGTTTTCGTAAGCGTGCGAATCCGAGGTGGTGAAACGCACCGAGGGGTTGTTCTTCAGCACATCCGCCACCGTTTTTGCCCCCTGATCCTCAATCAGTTTGGCGGTGTAGCTGATGATGCTGAAAGGTGTATCCATCACCTCCTGATTACCGAGCAAGCCAAGCCCGGCGCCCTTTGCCACCTGCCCGCCGGCAAAGGGCCGGGGCAGTTCCGTCGGGTTTTCCCGGCCATCCGTTACCTTCACGGCCGGCAGCTTGGCCTCTTTTTCCGCCTCGGTTGCAGATTGAGCCCATGCCAGTTGCGGCAAGGCCAGCATACCGATTGCCAATGCAATCGGCTTGATTCGCAGCGCCATGTTTTCTCCAAATAAAAAATGCTGGCTGGCGAATGCTGGCTTGCGTGTCCGTTTTGCAACAGCCATAATTGTAACGAGAATTATTATCATTGTGAATAGCCGGACGGAAATTGGCCGGATCAAGTGGAACCAAGCCATGCCCGATTTTTTGCAACACCAGCGCGGCAAAGCTCGTCGCGAGCCGGACAGGAACACGCAACCGGAGATGCCAGCCTTTGCGGCATATGGCGGGGCCATGCAAGGAGAAAACCGTCGCAAACGGAGTGTTTCTGTTGCCGGCACGGCCCTTTTGCTGGGGCTGGCCACGGCAAGCGTGGCAGCAGACTTGCTGCCGACGCATGCCGGCCGACTCGATGCGGGCAGCCATCGCCAGCACACCGTCCAGACGGCCGCAGGCGACTATGTACATGGCCGCATCAGTGGCAACGGTATGTTGCTCACGCTGCAGGATGAGCAGGGCCGGCCGGTGCGCCTGCACCTGGAGGCTGGCCTGTTCGAACTTGGTTACAACGGCCAGTCCGGCATCCGCGATACCACACGCCACCTGC
>JAUPTR010000201.1 GCA_030917985.1 Pseudomonadota bacterium
GAGCTGAATGCCGAAGACGGCGGCCAGCGGCGTTTAATTCTTTGCTCCATCACCGAAGCCACGGCCAAAGAGCCGGACAAGAACCTGTGCCGCGATGTGTGCGCCGAACGCATGCGGCGGGTGATGGCCGGCTACGGCAACAAGCCCGCGCTCGGCGGCAGCTTTGCCTATCTGCAACTGGATTTGCTTGATGCCGCCGATGTGGCATTTGAAGCCAGCGCCGACCACGCTGCGCTGCTGCTGGCATTGCGCGAGCTGCAGGCGCTGCCGCCACAAACCGGCGGCGCGGTGCGGCAACTTGCCGGCGACGCACAACTGGCACTGCTGCTGTGCCCGGAGGTGACGCCGCAAACCCTGGAGACGCTGGCCAACTGGCCCGCCGAGCTGCTGGCGGTGTATTCGCCCCGCTCGGACACAGTGCGCGACTGGCTGCAACAAGCCGGCAAACCCGCCAACAGCTACAGCCTGCTGGACGCGCTGCTGCGCGGCCAGACCAGCTTGCGGGCGAAGTGAGTGATGCTGTATCCCGAACCAATGAAACCCCTCTCCTCCCAATCGCACTGCCGCGACAAGATGGTTGTAGGTCGGACTTCAGTCCGACGCAGTCGCTTACGTTCGGCACCACGTCGGACTGAAGTCCGACCTACAAAAGCCGCTTGTTTTCGTGGCAGCGGCGAGAGGGGGCGCGGAGCCTCGTTGCAGCACACGCCGTCACCCTCTCCCCAACCCTCCCCCGTCAAGTGGGAGGGGGTGTCCGGGGCGCTGCAATCACACGCCAGTAGGGCGCACTCGAAGCGCTGTGCAGTACGCCGCATTTAAATCGTATCCACAACACTGAATAAACCCATGAACCACCCCACCCCATCCACGCTCAACCAGTTAGTCACCACCGGCCAGGGGCCGCTGCGGGAGCCGGAGCTGTTTCAGGCCAACCTGATCAACGGCATCAGCCGCGCCTTGCTGCGGCCCAGCCAGCCGCCGTGCCTGCTGCGCGCGCCCACCGGTTCGGGCAAAACTTTCATGCTGGCGCGGGTGCTGGCCAATGTCAGCGCCGAAACCGGGGTGGTGTGGTTCTGGTTTGTGCCATTCGTCAATCTGCTGAGCCAGACGCAGGATGCGCTGGCGAGCAATGCCGCCGATCTGTCGCCGATTTTGCTGGCGCATGGCCGCAATCAGGATGCCGCCGCCGGGCAGGTGCTGCTGGCCACGGTGCAGTCGGTGGCCAAGGCGCAATGGCGCACGCAGGGCTACAACGCCGATGGCGACGACGATACGCGCACGGTGGCCGAGTGGGTGGCGCGCGCCCGTGCCAGCGGCTTGCGCATTGGTCTGGTGGTGGATGAGGCGCACATCGCGCTGGATAAAACCACCGAATTCGGCAAGTTTGCCCAGTGGCTGAACGCCGATTTCATGATCATGGCCACGGCCACGCCGCGCGATCAGCGCTTGCTGGATTTTCTCGCCAGTGCCGGCAAATCCGAGTTCGAATCGTTTGCGGTAAGCCGCGACGATGTGGTCGAGGCTCGCCTGAACAAGCGTTACATCGAGGCGGTGATCTACGATTTGCGCCAGAGCGTGCAGACGGTGGCCGATTTGCAGCGCACGGTGTTGCGCCAGGCGTGGCTGCGTAATCAGAAACTCAAGCGCGAGCTGGCCGTTGCCGGCATTCCGCTGGTGCCCTTGCTGCTGGTGCAGGTGGCCAACGGTGGCAAAACGGTGGAAGAGGCCGAACGCGATCTGATCCAGCTGTGCCGGGTGCCGCCGCAGGCCATCGGCAAACATTCGGCCGATGAGCCAAACCCGGAGCTGATGGCGGTGATTGCCAACGATATCAGCAAGGAAGTGCTGATTTTCAAGCAATCGGCCGGCACCGGCTTTGATGCGCCACGGGCGTTTGTGCTGGCTTCGACCAAATGCGTCAACGACCCGGATTTCGCCATGCAGTTTGTTGGCCGGGTGATGCGGGTGCATCAGGCGCTGCGTTCTGTCTACCCGCGTAGCCAGCCGTTGCCGCCAGAGTTTGATACGGCTTATGTGTATCTGGCCGATGCCGAGGCGCAGCGCGGCTTTGAGCAGGCTGTGCAAGCGGCCAGCCTGGTGCAGAGCCAGCTGGAGTGGCAAACCGAAAAAATGCTGGTGCGCCAGACGGCATCCGGCGCAACGGTGATCACCAACAAGAGCAGTGCACAGTTTCCGCTGACTTACACTAACCCGTTGCCGATGCGTGAGCCGCATCAGGCTACCGATCTGCCAACTCCGCCGGGCCTGGTCCATCCGACGTCCGGCCCGCAGCAGGATTTGTTTGCCGGGCAGCCTTTGCCGCTGCTGGACGAAATGTTGCCGCCGGCCAGCCCGCCCAAAGCCGTTGCCAGTGCGCCGCAGACTACCGCCGAGCTGCTGGATGCGCTGAACCAGCGTGGCATTCGCGCTTATCCGCTGAAACGTGAGCTGCGTAATCTACCGCGTGCCCTGAAGCGCGAGCAGCGCCCGCAAATGCTGCAGATGACCGCGTTATCAAAAATGGTGGCGGCGCAACTGGATGTGCCGCAAAAGCAAATGGACGATGCGGTGCGGGTGGCGCGCAACCAGTTGCGCGAAATCGAGCGCCACACCGAGTTGACCAAGCATGTCAGCTACGACGAGCAGGTGCTGATCGTGACCGACCGCGCGGCGCTGGCCAAAGAGGCGATGCAAGCGCTGCGAGGCCTGCCGCAGGTGGAGGATGAAGATATCCGCACCATTATCGAAGTGCTGGCCTTGCGGGTGTTGCCGCTGCTGCAGGAGAAACTCGACGATCTGGAGCCGGAGCAGCGCCCCGACAGCAAAGCCGAACAGCGCATGGCGCGCGACGCCGCGCATTGGCTGGCCCGTCAGCTTGCCGACAAGCTAGCCGAAGCGATGCACGAGGCGATTGCCGCGCAGGCCGAAACGCTGGATGCCGGCCCGCTGCCG
>JAUPTR010000202.1 GCA_030917985.1 Pseudomonadota bacterium
GCTGGGAATGGCGCACCGGCAACATGGCCGTCTGCCCTGGGCCAGCTTGATGCAGGCAGCAATCGAGCTGGCGGAGAACGGTTTTGTCATTTCGCCACGCCTGCATCGGCTGATCAGCAAAGACAGGTTGATTTGTAAACGCAACAGCACCCGCGCGTATTTTTGCGACGACAACGGTCAGGCCAAGCCAAGCGGCAGTCTGCTGCAAAACCCCCTGCTGGCGGGCAGTCTGCGGCAGATTGCCAGCCAGGGGCCGAGCGCCTTGCAAAGTGGCCCGCTGGCCGATGCACTGATCGATATGCTGCACAAAACAACGCCTGACCGGGCCGGGCTGACGCATGCCGATTTGCAGAATTATCGTGCCGTGGAGCGCACGCCGCTGTGCCGTCCGTACCGCCAATATCGTATCTGCGGCATGCCACCGCCGAGCGCCGGTGCTGTTGCGATACTGCAAATGCTGAACATGCTGCAACAAAAAGACATTGGCCAACACAAGCCGGATTCGGTAGAGGCGATACACCTGTTCAGTGAGGCGGGCAGGCTGGCTTTTGCCGACCGCGAACGCTATATCGCCGACCCCGATACCAGCGCAATTCCGCTAGACGGGCTGCTGGACAACGCATATCTGGCTCAGCGCGCAGCACTGATCAAGAGCGAAACCTCCATCGGCACTGCCCTGCCCGGCACGCCAGCAACAGCCCCGACAACCGGCGGCGATGCCGCCAGCGGTGAGCGCCCGTCAACCAGCCACATGACGATTCTTGATCGGTACGGCAACATGGTTGCGCTGACCAGCTCGATTGCCGACGCCTTCGGCAGCCGCCTGATGGTGCGTGGCTTTCTGCTCAATAGCCAGCTGGCCGACTTTTCCTTCCAGCCATTTGTCGATGGCCAGCCGGTGGCTAACCGCGTCGGTGCGGGTAAACGTCCGCGCAGTGCGATGTCACCCATCATGGTGCTGGATCGTCAGCAAAAGCCACTGCTGGTGTTGGGCTCCGCCGGTGGCCCCAATATCATCAATCACTTAGCGCAAACGCTGCTGGGCGTGCTCGAATGGCAGCAGCCGCTGCAAAGTGCCATTGGGCAATACCACTATGGCAGCCGCAACGGGCTGACGGAACTGGAATACGGGCAAGACTGGAGTCATATCATGAGTGGCCTGCAGGAGCGCGGCCACCGGATCGAAACCCGCGAGATCACCAGCGGGCTACACGGAATTCAGCGCCATGGAAAATACTGGCACAGCGGCACCGACCCCCGACGTGAAGGAGTGGCCAGCGGCGAATGATCAGGGTTTGCGGCGCACACGAAAGCCGAACTGCATGAACTTGATATCGCTATAACCGCCCAGCGAAAACAACTCGAACAATCGGATCGTCAGATAGCGCCGCATTTTTTTCAACGAGCTTGGGCGCGGCAGCTTGTTGTTGACGCCCTGCAATGCCTCAAGGTTGAAGTCCGCACCAGCCAGGGAACGCTGCAGGCTGATTCGGGTAAAAAAACGCAAATGCGTGCGATCCAGAATGCCCTCATCACGATAACGCCAATCGCGCTGCAGCAGCAGTTCACGCAACACATCGTAATAACGCATATTGGGCACCGAGCCGACCAGGCAACCATCTGCGGTCATTTTTTGCTGTATCTGCCGCAGGAAAACATCATGATCCGGCATATGCTCAATGACATCGTTGCAAATCACCAGATCAAAATATCCATCCGGCAATTGATCCGCCACTTCGTCATACACCCCCGATAACACGCGGATGTTTGCAGCCTGTGCTTGCTGCACCGATGCAGCATCCGGCTCGACGCCCCAATATTCACAATCAGCGGACAAATTGCGGCGAAAACCGCCCACTCCGCAACCGATCTCCAGCACACGCTGATAACGCTGCGGCAAAAATGCCACCATATCGCTTCTTACACCCAGATGGTAAATCTCGCCCTTGGCCATACTTCAGTGCGTCCCCAATAACTGCGCCCATCATCCATTCTATTTGCGCGCGGGTTTTGCCGCGCCGGATGCCAGCAATTCATCCCGAACCAGCGCACACTCACTATCGAACTGCTGCTTCAAACTGGCCCGCTTGTCATCCATTTTTTCCTTTTCCCATGCCTTGAAGCCGATTTTTTCACGCTTGTTGATCAAGGAAATCTGGTCGAGGAATTTCTGGCAATGCCGCTTTTGCAGCTCACGGTTCTTGACTGGATCATAGGCATAATTTTCCGCCAGTACGACAGGCGCCAACACCGCGCACAAGGTGGCAATACAGACACTACGTTTCATGGGTGTCATCCTTTTATACAAGAGCAATTCTTTGGCAATTTTGCCGAGCATCCTGCCAGATACGCTGTAGACCGGCAAACTGCTGCCATTGCCGCTGTGGCAGCGCGCGTACCGGCCACAAGCCAATCAGGCTGTTACACACACCCACCTCGTCGGCTGCCAGCAACTGCTCGACACTCACGTCGCCGATCTCTACCCGGCACCCAAGGCGGGCGGCACTCTGCAGCATCCGCTCACGGGTCACGCCAGCCACCCCGCATTGCTCCAGCGCCGGCGTCAGCAAAACGCGTCCTGTCAGCAACAGCAGATTACTCATGGTGCCTTCGATCACCCGGCCTTGCTGATCCAGCAACAACCCTTCACGGATCTGCGGATCTTGCCACTCGTTGCGGGCCAGCACGTTTTCCAGACGGTTAAGGTGTTTGATCCCCGCCAGCAGGGGTTGTGCCGACAAGCGCAAATCACACCAGCGCGCGGTAATGCCCTGCTGCAACAGGTCGGGGTCAGAAACCGGTAACGGGCTCGCGATAACCAGCCAGGTGCACTGCTGTGGCTGCGGATAGAGGTAGCCACGCAAACCGCATCCCCGGGTCACCATTAGTTTCAGCGCGGCATCTCGCGTTTCACCCACGGCCAAGCGGATCGCATCCAGCCACATATCGGGCTCCGGGCATTGCAGCGACAAGGCCCGGCAGTCTTCTGCCAGCCTGGCCCATTGCTGCGGCCAGGCCTCCAGCAGGCGATCACGCAAGGCAACGGTACGAAACACGCCGTCGCCATAAGCGAGGCCACGATCCCTGGCATCCACTGCAGAGGCCAGCGCACCATTCATCACGATCATGTCGCCAAACCCAGTGCCCGCAACAGACCACGCGCCTTGGCGCGGGTTTCCAGCAATTCACGCTCCGGGTCGGAGTCGGCAACAATGCCAGCGCCGGCGCGAAAGCGCAGCGTCTGGCCGTCCTGCATAAAGCTGCGAATCAGGATGTTGCTATCGAGACTTCCGTCGTGATTCAGGTAGCCGATACTGCCGGTGTAGGCGCGCCGCGGCGAGCTTTCCAGTTCTGCAATGATCTGCATGGTGCGCACCTTGGGGCAGCCGGTGATGGTGCCGCCGGGAAACATCGCCCGCAACGCGGCCACCGGACCGACATCGGCACGCGCCATGCCCGATACTGTCGATTCGATGTGATGCACGTAGGTATAACTGGCGACGGCCATCAGCTCTTCAACCTTGACACTGCCAGGGCGGCAGATGCGTCCCAGATCGTTGCGTTCCAGATCAATCAGCATCACATGCTCGGCGCGCTCCTTGAGGCTGGCGGCCAGGCGTGCCTTCAACTGTGCATCCTCGACCGGATCGGTGGAGCGTGGATGGGTGCCGGCAATCGGGCGGGTCGAGGCCTTGCCATCGCGCAGCGACAGGAGCCGTTCGGGTGAAGAGCTGATGATCTGCCAGCGCCCCATGTCCAGCAGACCGGCAAAAGGCGCAGGGTTGGCACGACGCAGGCTGGCATACATCTGATCACAGCTGCACCCCTCGCCCAGTCGAACCTCCCAGGCGCGCGACAAATTCACCTGAAAGACATCGCCTTCATAAATATAACGCTTGATCGCCTCTACACCGGCCAGAAACTGTTGAGGGTCGTCTTCCCCGGCACTTTCGATCGGCGGTGGGGCAAAACTCACTGCGGGACAAGGTGTGTTCAGCACATGTTGCAACCTGGCCAATGCGGCCTCATTCTCGCCCACCAGCCAGGCCTGTTGTGTCTGGCGTTCAATCAATAGCGCAGCCGGCGCCCGGCCCAAAGCGGCAACCGGAAAATCATCCCGATGCGCGGCAATCGCAACCGTTGGCTCCAGCGAATGCAGCAACTCATAACCAAGATAAAAGAACCAACCGCCGCGAAATGGTAAACACCGTTCAGCGTCGGATACCGCAACCGGTAACAACGAGGCCTCAGCCGCTTCAAACGCATGCCAGAAAGCCGGCGCCTCGGCCAGCGGCCAGGTACTCAGCGGCGTCTCGCTCCAGAAAAGGATATCCCAGCCGCTATCGGCGGCAGATTGCAGCAATAGTGGAAACTGTGCCGGCCAGGCCGCACGCAATGCAGCAAGATCGGGTAAAGAGGCAAGGCTAAGGGAAGGCATGGAGCGCAAACAGGACGATGGCTATGATGGAGTAAGTATCCCCCGGCAAAGCCGGGGGCTTTAGTTTGTTAGCCCCTAAAAGGGGCAAA
>JAUPTR010000203.1 GCA_030917985.1 Pseudomonadota bacterium
AGAAATACAGGCCGGTCACTGCATAACGCGATTTCGGCTGCGTCGGTTTTTCTTCCAGACTGACCGCGCGACCCTGCCTGTCGAACTCCACCACACCGTAACGCTCCGGATCATGCACCGGGTAGGCAAAGACTGTGGCGCCACTTTCCTGCTCGGCAGCGGCTTTCAGGTCATTACCGAAATCGTGGCCGTAGAAAATATTGTCGCCCAGCACCAGCGCACTCTTTTCGTCACCAACAAAGTTTTCGCCAATGATGAAGGCCTGCGCCAGGCCATCCGGCGATGGCTGCACAGCGTATTGCAGATTCAAGCCCCACTGGTGGCCATCACCCAGCAACTGTTCGAAGCGCGGCGTATCCTGTGGCGTGGAGATCAGCAGGATGTCGCGAATCCCGGCCAGCATCAATGTTGCCAGCGGATAATAAATCATCGGTTTGTCGTAGATCGGCAGCAGCTGTTTCGATACCGCCTGAGTTACCGGATACAAACGCGTACCGGAACCGCCTGCAAGAATGATGCCTTTCATGGCCTGATACCTCTGGATATGGAATTAGTTGTATTGCTTGGCAACCCAGTCGCGATACGCACCGCTGGTGACGTTGGCGATCCATTGCGGGTGGTCGAGATACCATTGCACGGTTTTGCGGATACCGGTTTCGAAAGTTTCCGCCGGCTTCCAGCCCAGCTCGCGCTCCAGCTTGCGTGCGTCAATCGCATAGCGGCGGTCATGGCCGGGGCGATCTTTTACATAGGTGATTTGCTCGCGGTAGGATTTGCCGTCGGTACGCGGTTGCAATTCATCCAGAATCGACAGAATGGTATTGACCACGTCGATATTGGTTTTCTCGTTCCAACCGCCAACATTGTAGGTTTCGCCCAGTTGTCCGGCTTCCAGCACGCGGCGAATGGCCGAGCAATGATCGGTCACATACAGCCAGTCGCGCACATTCTGACCGTCACCGTAAATCGGCAGCGGCTTGCCATTCAAGGCATTCAGGATCATCAGCGGGATCAGCTTTTCCGGGAAATGATACGGGCCGTAATTGTTCGAGCAATTAGTCGTCAGCACCGGCAGGCCGTAAGTGTGGTGGTAGGCGCGCACCAGATGGTCCGACGCTGCCTTGGAGGCGGAATAAGGGCTGTTTGGCTCGTAGCGCCTGGTCTCGGCAAACGGAGGATCATCGGCTTCCAGCGACCCGTAGACCTCATCGGTCGACACGTGCAACAAGCGGAACGCGGGCTTGTCGGCGTCGCTCAGGCCACTCCAGTAACCACGCACAGACTCCAGCAAATGGAAAGTACCGACAATATTGGTCTGGATGAAATCTTCCGGGCCGTGGATCGAGCGATCAACATGGCTCTCGGCGGCAAAATTGATCACCGCACGCGGCTTGTGCTGCGCCAGCAACTGATCGACCAGTGCGCGATCGCCGATATCTCCCCTGACGAAGAGATGGCGTTTATCGCCCTCCAGCGAAGACAGGTTGTCCAGATTACCTGCATAAGTCAGTTTATCGAGATTGATGACCGGCTCATCGTTTACCGCCAGCCAGTTCAAAACAAAATTGGCGCCAATAAAACCAGCGCCACCAGTGACCAGAATCATGGAAAAACCTTCAACAAAATAAAATCAAGACAAGCTGGCAACATACCAATCGATGGCCTCTGCCAGACCCTGCTGAATCGTGTGGCTCGGCTGATAGCCGAGCAGTTGTTGCGACTTGGAAATATCTGCCTGCGAATGGCGCACATCGCCGACGCGGAAATCGCGATAAACCGGCGCAAAATCCTGCAAATGCGGAAACCTCGGCAGCAACACATCACGCATCATGGCCAGCAATTGGTTAAGGCTGGTACGGCCACCGACGGCAATATTGTATACCTGATTTATGGCATCAGCATTATCGGTGCAGACACACAATAAATTGGCCTGAACCACATTCTGCACATAACAGAAATCGCGGGTCGTCTCACCGTCACCATTCACATACAGCGGCTCGTCGCGAATCATCGCGGCAAGCCACTTGGGGATCACTGCGGCATACGCACCATCCGGATCCTGGCGCGGGCCGAACACATTGAAATAACGCAGGCCAATGCTCTGCATGGCATAACTGCGGGCAAATACGTCTGCGTACAACTCATTGACGTATTTGGTTACGGCATAGGGAGACAGGGGTTTGCCGATAATGTCTTCGACTTTCGGCAAACCAGGATGATCGCCATAGGTGGAGCTGGAAGCCGCGTAAACAAAACGCTTCACGCCGGCATCACGCGCAGCCACCAGCATGTTCAGGAAACCATCGATATTGGTGCCGTTGGTACTTATCGGATCATCCAGCGAGCGGGGCACAGAGCCGAGTGCTGCCTGATGCAATACGTAATCAGCACCTTCACACGCCTGGCGGCAGGTAGCCAGATCGCGAATATCACCCTCGATGAACTGAAAACGCTGCCACTGCTGCGGCGATACCAGCTGCTGCACTTGTTGCAGATTATGCCGGTGACCAGTGGCGAAATTGTCCAGACCAATAACCCGCTGATCCAGGCGTAACAAGGCTTCAAGCAGATTGGAACCAATAAAGCCGGCGACACCGCTGATCAGCCAGGTTGCAGAGTGGGACACCAACCCCTGGGGCACATAAGATGTCAACATCGATATTCGCTGCACATGAAAAAGCAGACGATCAAAGACCATCTGCCATGTAAATCGGTAATAGACAAATGTCTATCAGAGAACAGCCAGCATCTCATGGACGAGCGACACGCTCATGACGGTCACCGGCAAGAAAACGCTCAAGCTCTTTCAGCGCAGACAAATAGACATCGCGTTTGAACTCGATCACTGTCTCCAGTGGCGACCAGTATTCGGTCCAGCGCCAGGCATCAAACTCCGGATGATGCGTGCGACGCAGGCACACGTCGTTATCCCGCCCTACCAGTCGCAGCAGAAACCAGATCTGCTTTTGCCCTCTGTAGCTGCCGCGCCACTCGCGGCGAATCCAGTTGGTCGGCACATCATAGCGCAACCAGTCCTTGGTTCGACCCAATATACGTACATGCTGCGGAGCAAGGCCTACCTCCTCCATCAGCTCTCGGTACATCGCCTGTTCCGGCGTTTCACCAGCCTTGATTCCGCCTTGCGGAAACTGCCAGGAATGCTCGCGGACCCGTTTTCCCCAAAAAACCTGATTCTTGGTGTTGCACAAAATGATGCCGACATTGGGACGATAGCCGTCTTTGTCGAGCATGATTAATACCAGAATGTGAAATTAGTTTGATTTTTTCATATTTCGGGGTGGAATGAAAGCAACCCGCCCCGGCAAGCCTCAAAAGCACGCCTATATGATCAAACGCTTATCCGTATGCGGATTCATTCGTGTCAGGGCGCTGACAAACTCGCCAAACTCGATGCGGTAGGTATCTTCAAGCTGCCGTGCAAGCATGCGCAGGTTCTCCCACTTG
This sequence comes from Pseudomonadota bacterium, assembly GCA_030917985.1. Lineage (GTDB taxonomy): Bacteria > Pseudomonadota > Gammaproteobacteria > Burkholderiales > SCOH01 > CALMFQ01. Next base: position 3,466 of record JAUPTR010000203.1, read on the forward strand.
GGGCTGCCAGGGCTTTTCTTGAAGGCCATCACCGCAACATTGCCCTTGCTGCGGGCCGGCAAACAACACACCAGGCCATTAAACGCCTTCTCGATGCGCTGCAACGATGCATCAAAATTCTTGTGATTGCCCCACAAGTTGGCCACCATCACCCCATCCGGCGTCAACGCCTCGTAACAGTGGCGATAGAAGTGATCGTTATCCAGCGCGGGCGCAATCGCCACGCTGTCGTACCCATCCACCATCAGCACATCGGCAATCGCTTCTCGCCCGGCGATATAAGCAGCGCCATCACCTTCCATCACGTGCAGACGTTCGTCATTTTCCGGCAAATAAAAATGGCTGCGTGCCACGGCAATCACCTGCGGGTTGATTTCCACCGCCGAGGTACACACATCGGGCAAATATTTATGCGTCCATTTGGCAATCGAACCACCACCCAGGCCAATCAGCAATATCTCGCGCGGCTGCGGATGAAACAGCAGAAACCCCATCATGCAGCGCGAATACTCCAGCTCCAACTCAAACGGCGCGCTGACCTTCATCGAGCTTTGAATTGCGGCAGTGCCCAGGTGCAGCGAACGGATACCACGCACCTCGCTCACGTCAACCGCATTTTCCTGCGATCGCGCCTTGAAGACGCGCCGGCCGGCAAACATGCCCATCAGGAACATCCTCCATCACGCTTGCTGGCAAGAAAGTTATGGATCTGAATGCCGGCCTCCGGTGGCAGAGGATCTTTGAAACTCTCGCGGTCAAAACCGATATCGCCATCCGGATTCGCCTCGCCGGTGATTTTCAGATCACGGAAGTTGTACATGGCAGGGTCGGACAGATGCGACGGCACAACATTGCACAGCGCCGAGAACATGGTTTCCAGCCGTCCCGGAAAACGCTTGTCCCAGTCTTCCAGCATCTGCCCCACCACCTGACGCTGCAGATTGGGCTGCGAACCACAGAGATTGCAGGGAATGATCGGAAACTGGCGCATCTCGGCAAACTTGATGATGTCTTTTTCGCGGCAATACGCCAGCGGCCGGATCACGATGTGTTTGCCATCATCGGAAATCAGCTTCGGCGGCATGGATTTCAGCTTGCCGCCATAAAACATATTCAGGAACAGCGTTTCCAGCATGTCGTCACGATGGTGGCCCAGGGCGATTTTGGTCGCCCCCAGCTCATCCGCCACCCGATACAGAATGCCACGGCGCAAGCGCGAACATAATGAACAGGAGGTTTTTCCTTCAGGAATCACCCGTTTGACAATGCTGTAGGTATCTTCTTCGATGATGTGGAACGGCACGCCGATTGACTTCAGGTAATCCGGCAACACATGCTCGGGAAACCCCGGCTGTTTCTGGTCCAGATTCACCGCCACCAGTTCAAAATCGATCGGTGCATGCTTCTGCAGATTCAGCAGGATATCCAGCAAGGTGTAGCTGTCTTTGCCGCCAGACAGACAAACCATCACCTTGTCGCCCGGTTCGATCATATTGAAATCATTGATCGCCTCACCCACTGCATGGCGCAGCCGCTTGTTCAGCTTATTGGCGTTGTAATCATTCTTGCGCTCAACATCGGTCGGCAAGGTTTCAAGTCCGGCTTGGCTCATCAACAGCGATCCCAAAAATCAAACGGGGCAAAAGCCCCGTTTTTTTGATAAAAAACGCTGATATTTTACAGGTTTATCGAGCGCCCGCCATCCACGGCCAGAATCTGCCCTGTGATATAGGGCGCGTCATCCAGCAAGAATCGCACAGTGCGAGCGATATCTTCGGGCTCGCCGGCACGGCGCAATGGCACCGAATGCAGAATCCGCTGGCGCGCCACCTCATCAAAAACCGAATCCCCGTCCGGCCAGATATTGGCACCCGGCGAAACCCCGTTAACCCGCACCTCCGGCGCCAGCTCCCGCGCCAGCGAGCGCGTCATCCCCGCCAGGCCGGCTTTGGCAACGCTGTAGACCACGTGCTGCTTCATCGGCCGCTCCGCGTGGATATCGATGATATTGACGATGGCGCCATGCTGTTTGCGCAGCTCAGGCGCAGCGGCCTGCGCCAGAAACAACGGCGCCTTGAGATTGGAGCCAATCAGATCATCCCAGTTGCGCTCGTTGATTTCGCCCACCGGTGTTGGATAAAAGCTGGACGCATTATTCACCAGGCCATCCAGGCGACCAAAATGCTCGATGGTTTGCGCCACCATCGGCGGCAACATCGCCATATTCAACAAATCCGCCTGCACCGTCGCCACCGAGCCGGGGCGCTGCAGATTGAGTTCGGCCTGCAGTGCCCGGGCCTCATGGCTGGCACTGCGATAATGAATCATCACATTGGCTCCGGCCGCATGCAGACAGCGGCATATCGCCGCACCCACGCGTTTTGCACCACCGGTAACGAGGATGACTTTGCCTTGCACCTGTATTCCCCCTAAACTCTTGAGCAACCCGCTGTGACCAATCCGCAACAATGAACGCCACGCAGCGCCGATATTCATTCTGCAACTGAATTTAACACATGTCCCCACTACCCGCACCGAGCGAAGCCGCGCTGGCCCACAGCCATCAATTGATTACACATATCCGCCAGCAGATCGACGCCGCCGGCGGCTGGATCGACTTCGCCCGCTTCATGGATCTGGCGCTCTACACCCCCGGCCTGGGTTACTACAGCGCCGGAGCAGCCAAGTTCGGTAGCGCCGGTGACTTTATCACGGCCCCCGAGCTCACCCCCCTGTTCGGACAAGCGCTGGCGCAACAACTGGCAGAAGTCTTGCCTCATACCGCGGGCAACATTCTCGAATTCGGCGCGGGTAGCGGCAAACTGGCGCTGGATATCCTGCAGGAACTGGAACGCCTCGGCAGCCTGCCAAAGCGCTATTACATTCTTGATGTATCGGCCGATTTGCGTGAACGCCAGTGGCAGCGCTTTCAGCAACACGGCATACACCTGCTGCAATATGTGGAATGGATAGACAGGCTACCCGAACAGTTCAGCGGCATCATGCTCGGCAACGAGGTGCTGGACGCCATGCCGGCACATTTGATAACACTGGATCAACAAGGCTGGCAACAACGCGGCGTTTGCACCACCGATAACGGTTTTGCCTGGGCGGACGCCCCCATCGACAACCCGCAGCTACAGCACATCTGCCAGACGCTGGATGTGGCGCCGCCCTATCTCAGCGAAGTCAGCCTCGCCAACCGCGCCTTTATCCGCACCCTGGCGCAACACCTGCAACAGGGGCTGATTCTGCTGATCGACTATGGATTTGGTGCCAGCGAGTATTACCACCCGCAGCGCAACCAGGGCACCTTGATGTGCCATTACCGCCACCATTCCCACGGCGAACCCTTTTTCCTGCCAGGCCTGCAGGACATCACCGTACATGTCGATTTCAGCGCAATCGCGCAAACCGCCATCGATGACGGGCTGGACCTGCATGGTTACACCACCCAATCACACTTTCTGCTCAACAGCGGTATCAGCGACTTGCTGCAACGCCTGAATCCGGAAGACATCAAAACCTACCTGCCGCAAACCAAGGCAGTGCAGAAACTGATGAACATCGAAGAAATGGGTGAACTATTCAAGGTCATCGGCCTCAGCCGCAAGCTGGATATCGAGCTGCGCGGCTTTGCCGGCGGCGATCGCTCGCGCATGCTGTAAGGATCGCAGATGGAACACGCATTCCCCGTCGCGCTGCGCGAAACGCTGATCTACCTGACGGTAGCCGGACTGGTCATCCCGCTCCTGGGCCGTTGGCGCATTTCCAACGTACTCGGCTTTCTGGTTGCCGGACTACTGCTCGGCCCTTACGGCCTGGGCAGCCTTGCCGATGCCCACCCCTGGCTGGAACCCTTTGTTTTCTCCCATCTGCAGGCCGTGCAACACCTGGCCGAGCTGGGGGTGATTTTCCTGCTGTTCATGATCGGGCTTGACCTGTCGCTGGACAAATTATGGGAACTGCGAAAATGGGTCTTCGGAGCCGGCTCGGTGCAGGTACTCAGCTGCAGCGCCGCCATCGGCGGCATAGCCATGCTTTATGGCAATCCCTGGCAACCCTCGCTGATCCTCGGCTTCGCGTTATCGCTCTCCTCCACAGCGGTGGTCATGCAGGTGATGGCAGAACAAGGCAGCAGCGCCACCCCCATGGGTCGCCACACTTTCTCCCTGCTGCTGTTTCAGGATCTGGCCGTCGTACCGCTGCTGATTGTCGTATCGGTGCTGATTGGCTCCAGCCACGAATCAGCCTGGGAGCGCTGGGCCGAGCCATTGCTGCAGGCAGCCGCCCTGTGCATCACCTTGCTGATCATGGGCCGCTGGCTGATTCGCCCGCTGTTCAAACTGGTCGCCTTCGGCCGCACGCCCGAATCGTTCATGGCACTGTCGCTGCTGATTGTTGTCGGCACAGCCGCCATCACCCAACTGGCCGGCATGTCCCCCGCGCTCGGCGCCTTCCTTGCCGGGCTGGTGATTGCCGAAACCGAATATCGCCACGAAGTGGAAATCAACATCGAGCCATTCAAGGGTTTGCTGATGGGGCTGTTCTTCATGTCCGTCGGCATGTCCATTGACCTGGCCCACCTCATGAGCCAACTCTGGACCGTGCTCTACGCAGTCGCCGGGCTATTCATGGTCAAAGGGCTGCTGATCGCCGTGATTTTCCGACTGATGGGGCGCCCCTTCAGCGAAGCGCTGCAAGCCGGGCTGACACTCGGGCAAGCAGGTGAATTCGCCTTTATGGCTGTTGGCGCAGCCGCCATCGGTGGACTACTGCAAAAGGAAATCAGCCAGTTCATGCTGATCGTGGTCAGTGCCAGCCTGCTGGTCACCCCCATGGTCTCGCTGCTGGCACGCAGGCTGGCGCGCTGGTTGCGCTCGCGCGAAGCAGGCAGCCAGGCCGACGCCCAGCCCGTCACCCTGCCCGAGTTGCAGGAACACGTGCTGATCGCCGGCTACGGGCGGGTAGGCGAAATCCTCGGCGGCACACTCAGCGCGCTCAACATCCCCTTCCTGGCATTTGACCGCTCCCCCGACATCATCGAGCGCAAACATCACAAGCAGGGCAAGGTATTTGTCGGCGACGTCAGCCGCCCCGAACTACTTCGCCTGGCGCATGCTGAAAAGGCCTCAGCCATCGTATTGACCATGGACCAGCCACAGGACATCCTGCGCGCACTGAAACTGATCCGCAGCCAACTGCCCGAAACACCGATTTTCGTACGTGCCCACGATCGCAATCACGCAGCAGAACTGCACGCCGCCGGCGCCACCGGCATCGTCCCGGAAGCGCTGGAGGCCGGCCTGCAACTCACCGGCCTGGTGCTCAGCGAATTCGGCATCACCGAAGAATCGCGCGCCAGAGTGCTCGACCAGCAACGCAGCCTGCGCAGCCACCGCAATTAATTGCGCCCGGCGGTTGACAGCTTAAAAAAAACCCGTAAAATGCGCGGCTCTCGTGTGGCGAATTAGCTCAGCCGGTTAGAGCGACGGAATCATAATCCGCAGGTCCCCCGTTCGAATCGGGGATTCGCCACCAAAGACATCAAGGGGTTAGCGCAAGCTAGCCCCTTTTCGTTTTTGCCATGGTAACAACGTGGTAACAGTTCATCGGTGTTACCACGGCATTGGCGCACCGCGTACCTCCAGATGCTCTGCAAACACCTCTCGATTCTGCAATTGCTCCGAGTTAAATACAAATAAAAAACTTAAAAACCGCGCGCGTATTTAGTGGTGCCAAATTCATCAAAAAAAACAAAAAGTTGGCCACAGAAATCCGAATCGGTTTCACGACCGCAAGAACAGCGAAAACACGAGAATTGCGCACCGTTTTCACGAATGA
>JAUPTR010000026.1 GCA_030917985.1 Pseudomonadota bacterium
GTGGAACCACATCCGGGTGCGCAGATACGCCGATAAACGCCCAGGAATGGGGTGTTTTGCTAAAACTGCAGCAGAATCAATACATCACCCGCGCCGGGCAGAACAGCCGGCAGATACGAGCAACAGCAAACAATGAACAATACACATCGCAATGACGGCAGCCCGCCATTGCGATGGCAACAGCGCGTTATTCGCGGAACATCACTGCGACATTGGCGACAATCGATTTACCCTTCCAGTACATGCCATTCAGGCGCTCGGCCAGTTTGTCGGCGTGCTCGCGGTCGCTAAAGGCAGCGTAGCCGCCCTTGGTATCCACTTTGGTATCCACTTCGACATCAGCCTCGGCTTCGCCAAAAAACACCTTTTCCGGCTCTTTGGCACCGTATTTGACCAACAACTCGCGCACTTCTTCTTCGGTGACTTCCTGGGGCAAATTGCCCAGACGCAGATAGAACATATGATTCTCCTCTGTTTGAAATGAAGCAGCGCAGGCCGCTGCAGCCCGTCTGCACCCTGCCATGATAGCGCCGCGAGCAGAATATGCGCGGTAGTCCGGCGGTAAAATTTCTGTAGTACACTCAGACAACATTTTTCACGGAATCAACATTCATGTTACGTCGCTCTCTGACTGCTGTTGCCATTGCCCTGTCACTATCGTTGACGGCGGGCTGCTCGAAAGAATCGGTCGTCGAATCTGCCCTACAGCTGGAGCAGAAAGTTTCACGGCTGGAGCGTAAAACCATCAAGCTGGGTGATCACGACATTGTTTATCTCGAAGGCGGCAAAGGCCCGACCATCCTGATGTTGCACGGCATTACCGCCGACTCGGGCAACTGGACACGTTTTGCCCGCCATTTCACCGACAAGTATCACGTGGTGATTCCCGATCTGCCCGGTTTTGGCGACAGTAGCCGTATCCAGAGCGCCAGCTATAGTATTCCGGCACAAAGCGAGCGGGTGCATCAACTGATGCAGGCACTGGGGGTGCAGCAGTTTCATCTGGTGGGCAACTCGATGGGGGGGTATATCGGCGCTTATTACGCAGCCCACTATCCGCAGCAGGTGCAGACGCTGGGTCTGTTTGATGCGGCCGGGGTGGATTCGCCGAACAAGACCACCTTCATGAAGGAGTTGTTGGCCGGCAACAATCTGATGTTGCCGAAAGACCGCGAGGATTTTGGTCGCGTGCTGAAACTGGTGATGGAAGATCCGCCATACATCCCCGGCATGGCGCGTGACGTGCTGGCCGACAAGGCCTTGGCTCACCGCGAATTCAACCGCAAGGTGTTTGCCGAGCTACAGCAACAGCAACTGGACTTGGCGCCGTATCTGCCGAAAATCAAGGCACCGACACTGCTGCTGTGGGGCGATCAGGACCGTGTGATCGACATCAGCAGTATTGAGGTTTTCCAGCGTAATCTGACTTCCGCCAAAACCAGCGTATCGATCCTGCCGAATATCGGCCACCTGCCGATGCTGGAACAGCCGGGCGAAACCGCCAAGCGTTATTCGGCGTTTCTGGGCTCCTGACCCCCGGCAGCAGGCCGCACCCCCATTGCCCTGCAGGCCGGCCTGCAAGCCAATGGGAGTGCGCCTTCCAGGCTATCCCTGCATTTATTCGGTTTGATCCAGCAGACCGGCCGGTTCAATCGCATTCACCGCCGCAAACACTCGCCCTCGGGCCAGCCGCAGCGTCAGCGTCTGATTCAGCTGCGCCTGGCTGGCATCGCTCAACACCTTGCCCTTGCCGGTTTCGACAATGCTGTAGCCACGCTCCAGCACCGCCACCGGGTTCAGCTGCTGCAATTGTGCGGCAGCATGGCGCAGGCGCAATTCCAGCAGTTGCAGCTGGCGATTGGCGGCGGCAGCCATACGCTGTTGCAACCGGGCCTGTTGCCGCTGCAATTGCGGAATATCCGGGCGCAGCAAAGGTACACGCTGGCCGGCCATACCCACACGCCATGTTGCCTGCTCCAGACGCCGCGCCAGCGCGTGCTGCAAGCGGGCCTGCAATTGCTGCAGGCGCTGTTGTTGTTGCTGCAGTTTCTGCCCCGGATGCTGCAAACGCCGCGCCAGATAATCCAGCCGCTGTTCGTCGCTTTGCAACCGGCGCCAGATATCGCGTTGCAGGCGGCGCGCCAGCTGCTGCAGGTGCAGCGACATTTCAACACGATTTGGGCTGACCAGCTCGGCGGCGGCTGTCGGCGTGGCAGCGCGCCGGTCGGCAACAAAATCGGTAATGGTCACATCGGTTTCGTGGCCCACGCCTGACACCACCGGCAATAGGGAGGCGGCAATCGCCCGCGCCACCGGCTCCTCGTTAAACGCCCACAAATCCTCGATGCTGCCACCACCCCGGCAGACGATCAGCAACTCGACTTCGGCGCGCCGGTTGGCGATCTCGATGGCGCGCGTGATCTGCGCCGCAGCCCCCTCACCCTGCACCAGCGTGGGATACAGCACCACCTGAATCGACGGCATGCGCCGCCGCAAGGTGGTCAGCACATCGCGCAATGCCGCCGCCGCCGGCGAAGTGACAATGCCGATCCGCGTTACATGCTCCGGCAGCGCACGCTTGCGCCCGGCATCGAACAACCCCTCGGCGGCGAGCTTGGCCTTGAGCCGCTCGAATTGCTCGAACAAGGCGCCCAAACCCGCCTTGCGCATGAAATCCACATTCAGCTGGAACTCGCCACGTGGCTCATACAGGCCGGGCGTGGCGCGGATTTCGACCTGCAGCCCTTCGCTTGGGCGAAAGTCCAGTGCTGCCGTGCGGCCGCGAAACATCACGCAGCGCACCTGTGCCGTTTTGTCCTTGAGCGAAAAATACCAGTGGCCGGATGCGGCAATGGTGAGATTGGAAATTTCTCCGCTAATCCATGCCAGTGGCAGCGATTGCTCCAGCAATAGGCGAACCGAGCGGTTCAATTCGGACACACTCAGAACACGATCTGCAACCATAGTCAATCCATCTGCGTCAAAAAATGCGTTTAATCCACAGTTGCAACAAAAATGCCACAATCAGAAAAGAGCATTAACTCGAATTTAAGCATATTCTTATGCTCATGA
>JAUPTR010000204.1 GCA_030917985.1 Pseudomonadota bacterium
CAGCAGGTGATCAAGCGTTGCCTGGATACCGGCGAAATCCAGATTCACGAATATCCGCTCACCATTGATGGTGTTGCCCGCTGGTTTGAAGGGCATGTGGCACCGTTGCCGCCGTTGGCAACACCGGTACCGGCGGTAGTGTGGCTGGCGCGCGACGTGACCGACCGCAAGCAGGCAGAAATGGCACTGATCAAGGCGCGCGACCAGCTGGAAGATCAGGTGCGGGCGCAAACCGCCGACCTGCTGGCGGCCAAGGAACAGGCCGATGCCGCCAATCTGGCCAAAACCCAGTTTCTGTCGAATATGTCGCACGAGCTGCGCACGCCGATGCATGCCATCCTCAGTTTTGCCAGGCTGGCGCTGGACAAGGTGGAAAGCGGCCCGCCGGAAAAACTGCGGCGTTACATGAGCAATATTGTTGATGCCGGCGAGCGCTTGCTGGCCCTGGTCAACGACCTGCTCGATATCACCAAGCTCGAATCGGGCAAGATGGTATACAACTACGAAACCCAGCCATTGTGGCCGGTGATTGAGGAAACCGTGCGCGAACTGGGTGAGCTAAGCCACCGCAGGGGTTTGCAACTGCAATTGCAGATGCCGGATGACGATACCAGCGCCTGTTTTGACCGGCTGCGTATTGGCCAGGTGTTGCGTAACCTGTTTTCCAATGCCATCAAATTCACCGCCGAGGGCAGCGCCATCCAGATTGCCGTTGAGTTGCAGCAGGTGCCGCAGCCTTCGTTGCGGGTAAGTGTGTGCGACGAGGGCGCAGGTATCCCCGAGAGCGAGCTGGACAGCATTTTCGACAAATTCATCCAGAGCAGCAAAAACCTCAGCAATGGTGCAGGTGGCGGCACCGGCCTTGGATTGGCGATTTCGCGTGAAATCGTGCGCCATCACGGTGGTGAAATCTGGGCCGAAAACCGTGGCAACGGCGGCGCCTGTTTCGTGTTCTGGATCCCGCTGGCGCCACCCCAGGCACCGTTAAAGCCAGTGCTGCCGATTCGCGGCTGATCAGCCTTGCTGGCTGAATAGCGTGCTCAGTTGTTGTCGCAGCCAGCGATTGGCAGGATTGTCGTCAGCGCTGCTGTGCCAGTAAAGGTGTGCATCCAGCTGCTGCGTTTGCAGCGGAAAAGCATGGATGACGTTGCCGAACTGGGCGTTGGCGATACGCGCATATTGCTCCGGCATGGTCAGCAGCAGATCGGTTTCGCAAACCACGCGGCAGGCGGCGAAATAATGTTGGCAACGCAGACCGATCGAGCGCCGATAGCCTTCGCGGTTTAACTCAAAATCTTCCAGACCCATGCCTTTGCGGCGTGACGACACCAATACATGTGATTGCGCCAGATAAGTGGGCAAATCCAGCTCGCCGTTGATTGCCGGGTGATCGGCACGCGCCAGTACAATCAGACGGTCACGCGATACGCGCTGCTGACGGATCTGATCACCTACCGGCACCGGAATATCCAGTGCCAGATCCAGGCTGCCGCTGGCCAGCTCGTTTTCGATATCGCGGCGGTCGATGCGCACGCTGGCAATCTCGATCTGCGGTGCCAGTTGCCGCAGCCGGGCCAGCAATGGCGGCAATGCGGTAGCCTCGAACACGTCACGCAAGCCCAGATGAAACAAGCGGTGTGAATTGCCCGGATCAAACTCCACCTGCCCGGCCATGCTCGATTCAAACAGCGACAACGCCTGGCGCACCTGGGCGATGATGTTGCGGGTGAACGGCGTGGGCGACATCGCCGCGCCCTGGCGCACAAACAGCGGATCATTGAACAACTGCCGCAGCCGTGCCAATGCGTGGCTGATGGCCGGCTGCGTCAGGTTCAACTTGCGGCTGGCGCGGGTGATGTTGCCTTCGCTGTAGATGGCTTCGAGCACCACAAACAGGTTGAGATCGACGCGAGAAATATGCATGAAACTAATTATGACATATTCAAACTATTCATTTGATTGATTTATAGGCGAGCCGTATTCTCGATCCCAACTTACAGGGAGCTATGCCATGGATTTCGCACATTCCGCCGCCGCCCGCGACACCATCGAACGTATGACCGCGTTCATGAACGAACACGTGATTCCGGCCGAGAAAACCTATTTCGAGCAACTCAAGCGTGGTGAAGACTGGACCCGGTGGAACCAGCCGCCGGTGATGGAAGAGCTGAAAGCCAAGGCCAAGGCCGCCGGCCTGTGGAACCTGTTTCTGCCCGAGCCGGAATACGGCAATCGCCTGTCGAACGTCGATTACGCGCCGCTGGCGGAAATCACCGGCCGTTCGGTGATTGCCCCGGAAGTGTTCAACTGCAACGCGCCTGACACCGGCAATATGGAAGTGCTGGTCAAATATGGCTCGGAAGAGCAGAAAGCCCGCTGGCTCAAGCCCTTGCTCGACGGCACCGTCCGTTCGGCATTCTGCATGACCGAGCCGGGTGTGGCATCGAGTGATGCCACCAATATGCAGGCCACCGCGATTGTCGAAGGCGACGAGGTGGTGCTCAACGGCCGCAAATGGTGGAGTTCCGGCATCGGCCACCCCAACTGCAAAGTGGCGATTTTCATGGGTCTCACCGACCCGAGCGCCGACAAACACAAACAACACTCGATGGTGCTGGTGCCGCTGGATGCGCCGGGGGTAAAAATCGAGCGCATGTTGCCGGTATTCGGCACGCTGGACGAGCCTTACGGCCACGGCGAAGTCAGCTTTACCAATGTGCGCCTGCCACTGTCGGCATTTATCGCCGGGCCGGGGCGTGGTTTTGAAATTGCCCAGGGCCGCCTGGGGCCAGGCCGCATCCACCACTGCATGCGTGCCATCGGCGCCGCCGAATACGCGCTGGAACTGATGTGCAAACGTGCGATGACCCGCGTCGCCTTCGGCAAGCCGCTGGCCAAGCTCGGCGGCAATATCGACGTGGTCGCCAATGCCCGCATGGCCATCGAACAGGCGCGCCTGTTGACGCTGAAAGCCGCGTGGATGATGGATACCGTCGGCGTTAAAGGCGCGATGAGCGAAATTTCGCAGATCAAGGTGGTGGCGCCGAACATGGCGACTCAGGTGATCGACGCGGCCATGCAGATGCACGGCGGCGCCGGCCTGTCGGAAGACTTCCCGCTGACCGCGCTGTATGCCTATACCCGCGTGCTGCGTCTGGCGGATGGCCCGGATGAGGTGCATCGTCTGGTGATTGGCAAGCTGGAGTTCAAGAAGCAGGCCGCCAAGTTTGGGGTGGCTTTGTAAGAAATTTAATTAAGTAGTGGTGATTGCTGCTGTACCCCTCTCCCCAACCCCTCCCCCGCAAGGGGGGAGGGGCTCGATAGCGAAAGCAGATGGTTTACTCCCCTCGCCCCTTGCGGGAGAGGGGTAGGGGGGGGAGGGGGCTGCGTCGGTAAAAGCCTCTGCTTGAACACATTGCAAAA
>JAUPTR010000205.1 GCA_030917985.1 Pseudomonadota bacterium
CAACAACGGTCAGAGCCGCCATCGCCAGCGCAGAGTCATTTGTTCAGGCAAGGATTTCATGATGAATACGGAACCAGAGGAATAATTAACGGGAGAGGCCATTCTTAATCAATTCTGCGGCTTCGACAAGCCCGGATACCACGTAGTCGGCGTTAAGGTTTTCCAGCGGCGAGCCAGAATGGTAGCCATATGGCACGGCGAAACTGATACAACCGGCATTTTTTGCTGCCAGCACATCGTTTGCCGAATCGCCGATCATTACCATTTGCTGCGGCGGGATACGGAAATGTTCGCAAGCATGCTGCAGCGGCAAGGGGTGCGGCTTTTTCTCCGCCAGGCTGTCGCCACCCAGCACCAGCTGGAAATGCTGCTTCAGCCCTGACGCGACCAGCAGCGGCTCGGTGAAACGCAACGGCTTGTTGGTAATACACGCCAGATGCAGGCCCATATTGTGCAGTGCATGCAGGCCGTCGATCACTTGCGGAAACGGCTGACTGGAATCGCTCAACACATCGGCGTAACAGGTCTTGAACAGTGCCAGCCCCTGCCGCAGCAAATCAGCATCCGGCTCGTCGTGACGCGAATCGGTCAGCGTGCGCTTGACCAGCGACACCATGCCGTCACCGACGTAGCTTTTGATCCGGTCCAGCGGCAGCAGCGCCATGCCCAGACGCGAGCGCATGCCGTTGGCGCCGGCAGCGAGATCGTTGATGGTATCGAGCAGCGTGCCGTCCAGATCGATGGCAACGGCTTTGATGGTGTGGGAAAGCGTAGCGGCTGTCATCAACTTACACCTTGGCCAGTTCGGCGCGCATCGCGTCAATCGTCGCTTTGTAGTCCGGCGTGCCGTAAATGGCCGAGCCGGCCACAAAGGTATCGGCACCGGCGCGGGCGATGTCGGCGATATTGTCGACTTTCACGCCGCCATCAATCTCCAGCCAGATCTGGCGGCCGGTTTTTGCCGTGTATTCATCAATTCGGCGGCGTGCCTCGCGCAGCTTGTCGAGTGTTGCCGGGATGAATTTCTGCCCGCCGAAGCCTGGGTTGACCGACATCAGCAGCACCATGTCCAGCTTGTCCATCACGTAATCCATGTAATGCAAGGGCGTGGCCGGGTTGAATACCAGTCCGGCCTTGCAGCCGGCTTCCTTGATCAGGCCGAGGGTGCGGTCGATATGCTCACTGCCTTCCGGATGGAAGGTGATGATGTCGGCGCCGGCCTTGGCGAAGGCGGCGGCCAAAGCATCCACCGGTTTGACCATCAGGTGCACGTCGATTGGCGCCTGGGTGCAAGGACGAATCGCTTCGCATACCAGCGGGCCGATGGTCAGGTTGGGCACGTAATGATTGTCCATCACGTCAAAATGAATGATGTCGGCGCCGGCTTCGATCACGGCAGAAACCTCTTCCCCAAGGCGGGCAAAGTTGGCCGACAAGATGCTGGGCGCAATACGGAAATCGGGCATGGCACGCTACCATTCAAGGCAAAACGCGCATATTACTGGAAAACACTGCGGACGACTTGTCGTCTGGCGATTTTTGGTGTGCAATGCAGGCCATGAGCACACAGCCCTTATACGATATTACCGTCACCACCGAAGCGATCTATCTGCCGGAACAATCCGACGAGAGCGCAGATCGTTATGTGTTTGCTTATCGCATCCGCATCACCAACACCGGAGAAGCGCCCGCCAAATTGCTCAGCCGCCACTGGATCATTACCGATGCCCATCAGCAGACTCAGGAGGTACGCGGCGTTGGCGTGGTGGGAGAACAACCCCATCTGGCACCGGGCGAGAGTTTTGAATACACCAGTGGCACCTCGATCAATACACCGGTAGGCACCATGCGCGGCAGCTATCGCATGATCGCCGACGATGGCACTGAATTCGATGCCAATATCGCCGAATTCACGCTATCCATTCCCCGCACCCTGCACTGATCAGATCAACAAGCAGCCTGAAAGGCTGGCTTGGGCGATAGCCGCAAGCCGGGCGGCAAACCCGGCTACCATCGCAAGCCATCTGCACAATAGCACGACCACAAAAACCGTCCATTTTCGAGGCAGCGGGAGGCACCCCGCAGCGCCCGCCGGCCGCATGAAGTCGCCCCCTCCGCCCGTCCGCTACCAGCAAGATGCCACGTCTGGCCGTCATAAACCCTGGCCCGAAATTTATTACAAATGAATCAAATAACGATTGACAGATTTGTGGCAAAAAAAGTATATTTAACGGCGTTAAGTTGTTAGACAGCAATCTACAACTCAACTGCGTGTTGATGCAGCAAGTCAGCAGCCTGCTCAGGCGGTATGTTGATGGTAGTTCCCGTTTTTCAGACTCTCCGTCTGATCCTCTCACGCCCCAGCGGTCCACCTCCCGCCTGGGGCGTTTTTTTGCGTGGCTCAGCGGCCTGTTGCTGCCACGCCTGGCGCATTTGCCACTGGCGTCAGCTTGAGATCGGGCAATTCGACAATTTCCTCTTTGTTATCCGCCAGAATATCGATCGTTACCCGCCGATTGCGTGCCCGGCCATCTTCAGTCAGATTTTCGGCAATTGGCTTGGTGTCGGCGCGCGCCACGGCAATCATGCGTTCGGCTCGCACGCCGGTATCGATAAACAGCCTGACGACACTACTGGCGCGGGCGGCAGACAGTTCCCAGTTGGAAGGAAACTGGAATGAGTTGATCGGCAAAGGATCGGTATGCCCCTCTACCATCACCAGATTATCCACCTGTGCCAGCTGCTGCCCTACCTGCTGCAGCACATTGATCGACTGCACCTGCAAATCTGCCTGTGCAGAAGCGAACAACAGGCTGGCATTGATTTCAACAGCAATGCCACGCGGCGTTTGCGCCACTTTCACTCCGCCTTCCTTGATCAAGGGCTCCAGCACTTTCTGCAGGTTGGACGCGATATTGCGCATTTTCATTTCCACCAGCTTGTGCTGCGGGTCATCGGTGCGAGGGGGACGACTGCTGAGAATCGCCCCTTTCTGCACCATCGCGCCGGCAGTGCCGCTGATTGACGCAGTCTGAGCCTGCATCACGCTGGTCGGTGCATTCTGGAAGGCATTGATCAGGGAGTCAGACAACACCCGGTATTTGCCTTCATTAACCTGGGAAATGGCGTACATCACGACAAAAAAGGCAAACAGCAGGGTAATGAAGTCGGCGTATGAAACCAGCCAGCGTTCATGATTCTCGTGTTCTTCGTGTTTCTTTTTGCGGCGCATATTCGATCCCGGCCCACACCAGAGCCAACTTGATGAGCGATGTTATTACTTTAGCCCTTATTTGCCGTCACCCCCGACAAACAACAAGGCCGGGCGAGCCCGGCCTTGTTGCGGCGTGCATCGGCAACGCAACCATCAGCGCATCTGCATGCCAAACCAGCTTTGTACCTGGCTGGCGGCACCGGCCCCCAGCCCCTTGGCCAAACGATCGGCAAAACCTTCACGCTGGGTAAAATCCACCAGCTCTTCGGCCTTGATCACGTCTCGCGCGACCGAATCAACGCTACCCAAGGCATCGGCCAGACCAAGCTTGACACCCTGCTCACCATTCCAGATCAAGCCGGTAAACAACTCCGGAGAATCATGCAGACGCTTGCCGCGGCCCGTCTTCACCACGCCAATAAACTGCTGATGGATATCCGCAAGCATTTTCTGTGCGTGTTCACGCTGGGCCGGGTTCATCGGCGAAAACGGGTCCATGAATCCCTTGTTATCGCCCGCTGTCAGCAGACGCCGCTCGACACCGAGCTTCTCCATGGTGCCGGTAAAACCGAAACCATCCATCAATACACCAATCGAGCCAATCAGACTGGCCTTGTCGACATAAATCCTGTCTGCGGCCACGGCCACATAATAGCCACCCGAGGCACAGATATCATCGACCACCGCATACAGCGGGATACCTGGATACTGAGCGCGCAAGCGGCGAATTTCATCATTGATCATGCCTGATTGCACCGGACTGCCACCGGGGCTATTGATACGCAGAATCACGCCCTTGGTGTTTTTGTCCTTGAACGCATCGCGCAGGCTTTCATTGATTGATTCGGCACTCGCAGCCTTGCCTGCCGCAATCACCCCCTGCAGCTCAACGACTGCCGTGTGTTTGCCACCCGTCGCCAGTTTTTCGCCATGCCCGGAAGAATGCCCCAGCATCAGATAAAGGATGAAAAACAGATAGGAAAAGCCGAGAATCTTGAAGAAGATCCCCCAGTTACGCGTCTTGCGCTGCTCCTTGACTGACGCCATCACCAGTTTTTCCAGAACGTCGCGTTCCCAATTGCCATTGTCTGCCATCAGCGAATTTCCTGTTCGTTCAAATAAACCTGACCATCAATTTCGGTAACCGACAGCACCGTCAGCGATCGCCCCTTGCAGGGGCCGCCCAGGCACAGGCCGGTTGCCGGCGAATAGTAAGCGCCATGTGTGGCACATACCAGATAATTGTGCGAAATATCGAAAAACTCGCCCGGCATCCAGTCCATCTCCACCGGCACATGTTTGCATTCGTTAATATAGGCGTACACCTGGCCGGCATAACGCACCACAAATGCCGGCACCGGCCGGCCATATCGCTCAACCTGAAAGCGAATACCCTTGCCGCTCTCCGGCAATTCGTCGGAGCGACAAATCAGGCGTGCGTGCTCAGCCATGCATCCAGCTCCGCAAAACTGTCGGCAATCGTCACCGGTTGATGCGCCTCCAGCTCATGCCGGGGGTGTGCGCCATAACTCACGCCAATCGCGTCGGTGCCGGCATTTTTTAGATCGGAAGAG
>JAUPTR010000206.1 GCA_030917985.1 Pseudomonadota bacterium
CGGCCGACAACACCACATGCGGGGCCTTGACCTTAACGCGCGCAGAACCCGGGCGCACACCGGCCTGATCCATCGCCTGGCATTCCACACCCAGCACGCGATCGCCATCAAGCAGCAAATGGTGTGCACGCACATGATGCACCAGCGTAGCTCCGTGCTGCAGCGCAAAAGGGATGGTCGTAATCAGCATCGACTGCTTGGCATTGGTCGGGCAGCCCATGCCGCAATACCCCAGGTTCCAGCAGCCGTTGATGTTGCGGCGGATATGCCCCCAGCTGATGCCAAGCTTTTCCGCCCCCACTTTCAGCACATTGTTGTTGGCGTTCGGCGCAGTCAGCCAATCCTGCACATGCAGGCGTCGCTCCATCATTTCGAACCATGGCTGAAGCTGTTCGACTGTGTGGTCCTTCAGCCCGAAGTTTTTCTGCCAGAATGTCAGCGTATCTGGCGGTGTGCGAAAACTGGAAGTCCAGTTGACGGTCGTCGACCCGCCAACAGTCCGCCCCTGCAGGATGCTGATGCCCTTGTCCTTGGTCTGGCGCGCTGCCGATTCCTGATAAAGACTGGGATAAGCCTCTGACTCACGCATTTTGAAATCACGCGTGGTTTTCAGCGGCCCCTCTTCCAGCAACACCACCTTCAGACCAGCCTTGCACAGGGTTTCGGCGGTCACGCCTCCGCCAGCGCCCGTACCTACAATCACCACATCGGCTTCCAGTTGACGATCCCCTGTCAGCGCTGACGCATCAACAATCTGCCAACCACGTGCCAGGCCTTCGACGTATGGGTCAGTAAATTTGCTCATATTATTTTCCTCAATTGCTCGCCTGAGCCGCCAGCACATGCGATGGTGGGCCCCTGTAACCAAGCTTGTCCCAGCTTTGCGGGCTGCCATACCAGGCAGCCATCACCAGCATGTGCAAACCGTGAAAGCCACTGCGCAGTAACTGGAAACGGCTTGCTCGCCAATTGGCAATAAAATGCTCGATTTCGCGTGCATCCGCCTTAAGCCAAGGTTGCGATACACCAGCCAGCAAACGACGCGTAACCGGAAAATTCAGCAGCGAAAACAGTTGCTGCAACTCTTCCTGCACAGCCGGTTGAAGCGCAGCCACCGCCTTGTCGATGCCCTCCACCACGCTCTGAATCGCGCTGGCACGAGCCGGCACATCCTGCGGAAACGCCCCCTTTAGCATCACGGCAGCCAGCGCGGCCAGCATATTGCAGCTACCGGCCGATAAAACCTGATATTGATAAGGGCCCGCACTCTGCCATTGCGGCTCTGGCTCGAACGGGCCATAAAGAGCCCGGGCAATGGCCAGCGTGGCGGCACCGGCAATCCCGGTTTTGATGAACTGACGACGCGTCAACATGATTTTCTGTTATCTCCTCTGCCATTTTCATTCCACGCCAAGCCACGCTGTAGCGGCTTTGAAAAAAATGACCATCGGCCATTTACTGCCACAAAAAATAGCGGTTTCTGCCTTTAACGATGAAATGTTCCGGCTACGCGGCTTGTCAGAGTTAATAGTACAATCGCCACAATAATCCCTGAGCGCTGTTCACGACGTGACGCAGACAGCATCTTGCGGATGCCGTTCAGCCGCTAACAAGTCTTCATCAACCGCCAATTTAGAGCAAGAAATCTAATCGCCAGCGACAATAACACAAAGCCTTTATGCTCATCGACTTCTTTTATCAGCTCAAAGATGCCAAGGTGCCCGTCAGCATCAAGGAGTTTCTGACCCTGCTGGAAGCGCTGGATAAGCGCGTGATCTCCGGCAGCCTCAACGATTTTTATTATCTGGCCCGAACCTGTCTGGTGAAGGACGAGAAACATTTCGACAAGTTTGACAAGGCATTCGGCAGCTACTTCAAAGGCGTCGAGTCACTCGGTGAACTGCTGACGGCAGAGATTCCCGATGACTGGCTGCGCAAGGAGTTCGAGCGTTTTCTCAGCGAAGAAGACAAAAAGGCACTGGAAGCCATGGGCTGGGACAAACTCATGGAAACCTTCAAGGAACGCCTGAAGGAGCAAAAAGAACGTCACGCTGGCGGCAACAAATGGATTGGCACCGGCGGCACCAGCCCGTTTGGCGCCAATGGCTACAATCCCGCCGGCATCCGCATTGGCCAGGAGCAATCGCGCCACCGCAAGGCGGTAAAGGTGTGGGATCAGCGTGAGTTCAAGAACTTCGACGATCAGGTGCAGCTGGGCACGCGCAACATCAAGGTTGCCCTGCGCCGCCTGCGCCAGTTTGCCCGCGAAGGCGCGCCGGAAGTGCTGGATCTGGACGACACCATCCGCGCCACTGCCAATAACGCCGGTTATCTCGATATCAAAATGGTGCCGCAGCTGCACAACAAGGTAAAAGTACTGCTTTTTTTTGATGTGGGCGGCTCGATGGATGATCACATCCGCAGTTGCGAAGAACTGTTTTCGGCAGCCAAAACGGAGTTCAAGCATCTGGAGTATTTCTACTTCCATAACTGCGTTTACGAATCGGTATGGAAGGACAATAAGCGCCGTCACAACGAGCGGATGTCTACCTACGACGTAATGCACACCTACGGGCCAGACTACAAACTGATTTTTGTCGGCGATGCAACGATGAGCCCGTACGAAATCGTCTACCCCAATGGCAGCGTCGAACACAACAATGCCGAAGCAGGCCAGGTTTGGATACAACGATTGCTGGAGCATTACGGCAGCGCAATCTGGCTCAACCCGGTTGCAGAAATGTACTGGGATTACACAGAATCGCTGCACATGATCAAACAGCTGATGCAGGATCGCATGTATCCGC
>JAUPTR010000207.1 GCA_030917985.1 Pseudomonadota bacterium
CACGGGTACGCTGGGACAACACGCAGATCAAGCTATCGCAAATACTTGAAGCAATAGCATCCATTGGTTACCGCGCGCATCCATTCGACGCAGCACGGCAGGAGGCGCTTGCACAACAGGAACGCAAAACGGCGCTGCTGCGCATCTATCTTGCCGGGTTATCGATGATGCAAGTGATGATGTATGCGGTTCCGCTTTACGTGGCGGAAGCCGGGGACATGAGCCGTGACATGGAAGGGCTGATGCGCTGGGCAAGCCTGATTCTGACGCTTCCTGTTGTACTCTACTCATCCATCCCCTTTTATCAAGGCTCCTGGCGTGATCTGAAGGCCGGCCGGGCCGGCATGGACGTGCCGGTAGCACTTGGTGTATTGACCGCCTTTGCCGCCAGCACATGGGCAACAATCACCCAAAGTGGTGAAGTCTATTTTGACTCGGTCTCGATGTTTGTCTTTCTGTTATTGGGCGGGCGCTATCTGGAAATGCTGGCACGGCGTAAAGCAGGCTCTGCAGTCGAAAAACTGGTCAAACTGATCCCCTCTTTCGCCCATCGCCTGCCGGATTACCCGCAAGACAAAGCACCGCAGGAGGCAGCCGTTGCCCAACTGCAAGTGGGTGACTATTTACTCGTCCGTGAAGGCGAAATCATACCGGCCGATGGAATCATCATCGAGGGAAACACACAGGTAGATGAAGCATTGCTGACGGGAGAAGGCCGCCCGATCGACAAACACTGCGGAGACGAACTGATCGGAGGAGCCCTCAACCGGGCCAATCCGGTGGTACTGCAAATCAGTCGTATCGGCGCCCAGTCGACATTGTCCGGCATTGTCCGGCTACTTGACAAAGCCATTGCCGAGAAGCCACGTTTTTCGCAACTTGCCGATCGGGTATCTGCCTGGTTTGTTGTTGCACTGTTGCTGATTGCGGCGGCGACAGCAATCGGCTGGTATGCTCATGATCCACAGCGGGCACTCTGGATAACAGTATCGGTGCTGGTCGTCAGTTGTCCCTGCGCGCTGTCGCTTGCAGCCCCGGCAGCACTAGCAACCGCAACCGGAAAGCTGGCGCAGCTTGGCTTGCTGATCACGCAGGGGCATGCACTTGAAACACTGTCCCGGGTTGACTGCGTGGTTTTTGACAAAACCGGCACACTCACCACCGGGCAAATGCAAATCATCGATCGCTTTTATTTTGGCGACCCGGCACATGCGGATGCAATCGCAACATCGCTGGAACAACAGTCATCACACCCCATTGCCCATGCCTTTTCGCAGATTCAGACAAAACATCAGCCAACTGCCGGCAACATCCGCTACAGCCCCGGCAGTGGTATTGAAGGCGTCTGCGAGCATACGACATACAGGATTGGCAACTATAGCCATGTTGCAGAACTGGTCGGCACAGTCTCCTGCCCCGGGTGCGTGGCACCAACCGATGCAACATTGGTTTATCTCGGCCGTGAGGGCACTTGGCTGGCATGTTATGCCATCGCAGACGAATTAAGGCCGGAGGCACCTGCGGTTATCAAGTTATTGCAGCAACAGGAAAAACAATTGCTGCTTCTTTCCGGTGACAGGCGAACATCGGTAGAAAGTTTGGCTCGGCGCCTGCAACTACCTGACTGGCAGGCGGAATGCACTCCCCGGCAAAAACTGGAGGTGCTGGCTGACCTGCAACAACAAGGCAAATCCGTACTGATGATAGGTGACGGCATTAACGACGCACCGGTATTGGCGGCAGCTCAGGTGTCCATCGCCATCGGCAGCGGATCCGACATCGCACGCGCCAGTGGCGATATGGTCTTGCTGGTCGAATCCCTGCGCCCGGTCATGTCTGGCCTGGATCTGTCGCGGCGCTGCATGGCCATCATTCGGCAGAACCTGGCCTGGGCTTTGATTTATAATGTGATAGCCTTGCCGCTGGCCATTGCCGGGCTTGTTACCCCATGGCTCGCCGGTTTGGGCATGGCGGGCAGTTCCCTGCTGGTAGTGGCCAATGCCCTGAGGTTGGCACGCCCCTCGGCGATATCAGAGGAAAGCTGATTTTGGAAATCCTCTATCTGTTGATTCCGTTAAGTTTGTTGCTGGTCGTTCTTATTGTCGGCATTTTCTGGTGGACCGTAAAAAGCGGCCAGCTGGATGATCTGGAAGGCCCCGCGTATCGCGTCATCATGGATGATGACAAGGCGCAGGTGAAGAATGAAAAAACACACGAAAATAATTGATTGACTTGTAATATTCCATTATCGATAATCCGCGCGGCTAAACCGCTACTGGCAACATGGCTTATATTGATCAAAGTCAACCTGCCAGTGCGTGAAAGACTTTTATATCACTCGGTGCATACGTCAGGCTTGGCATATGCAATTTTTGCAACACTGGGAGAAGTCCATGCAATCGCAATCCACATACAACTATAAAGTGGTGCGACAATTTGCCCTGATGACCGTCGTCTGGGGGATTGTCGGCATGGCTGTCGGCGTCTTGTGCGCTGCACAGCTCGTGTGGCCGGAGTTGAATTTTGATACTCCTTGGCTCACCTACAGCCGTTTACGTCCGCTACATACCAATGCCGTCATTTTTGCGTTTGGTGGTAGCGCCCTGTTCGCCACGTCTTATTATGTGGTTCAGCGCACCTGCCATACCCGGCTGTTTGCAGAAAAGCTGGCTGCGTTCACTTTCTGGGGCTGGCAAGTCGTCATTCTGCTTGCCGCGCTGACCTTGCCGATGGGGTTTACCAGCGGCAAGGAGTATGCCGAACTGGAATGGCCGATTGATATCCTGATCACCATCGTCTGGGTTTCATACGCCATCGTCTTTTTCGGCACGATCGCAACCCGCAAGATCAAACACATCTATGTGGCCAACTGGTTCTACGGTGCCTTCATTCTGACCGTAGCACTGCTGCATCTGGTTAACAGCGCCGAAATTCCGGTATCGATGTTCAAGTCTTACTCGGCATATGCCGGTGCGGCGGATGCGATGATCCAGTGGTGGTATGGCCACAATGCGGTAGGTTTCTTCCTGACTGCAGGCTTCCTCGGCATGATGTACTACTTCGTGCCGAAGCAGGTTGGCCGTCCGGTTTACTCCTATCGTCTGTCGGTCGTGCATTTCTGGGCGCTGATCTTCACCTACATGTGGGCAGGCCCGCATCACCTGCACTACACTGCGCTGCCGGACTGGACCCAGTCGGTGGGCATGGTGTTCTCGCTGATTCTGCTGGCTCCGAGCTGGGGTGGCATGATCAATGGCGTGATGACCCTGTCGGGCGCCTGGCACCAGCTGCGTGATGACCCGGTGCTGAAATTCCTGGTTACGGCACTGTCGTTCTACGGTATGTCGACCTTCGAAGGCCCGATGATGTCGATCAAAACCGTGAATGCCCTGTCGCACTATACCGACTGGACCGTAGGCCACGTTCACTCCGGCGCTCTGGGCTGGGTGGCAATGATCTCGATCGGCTCCATTTATTATCTGATTCCGCGCCTGTTTGGTCGCGAACAGATGTTCAGCATCAAACTGATTGAAACCCACTTCTGGATGGCCACCATCGGTGTTGTGCTGTATATCGCCTCGATGTGGATCTCCGGCGTAATGGAAGGCCTGATGTGGCGTGCAGTGAATGCGGACGGCACCCTGACCTATTCTTTCGCCGAAGTGGTAAAAGCCAAATATCCGTACCTGACCATCCGCTTCCTCGGCGGCCTGCTGTTCCTGTCGGGCATGTTTGTCATGGCTTACAACGTGCTGAAAACCGTTGCCCAGGGCAAGGCTGTCGAAGGCGGCATCCCGGCTCCGGTTGCACACGCCCACGCTTAACAGGAAGGTGTCGTCATGAACATACAAAAAATGATCGAAGAAAACGTAGCCGCGCTGGTGATTTTCAGCGTGCTCGTTGTCAGTGTGGCAGGGCTGGTGGAAATTGTGCCGCTGTTCTTTCAGAAATCGACCACCGAGCCGATTGAGGGCGTCAAGCCCTACCCGGCACTGCAACTGGCTGGCCGCGATATTTATATCCGTGAAGGCTGCTATGGCTGCCACTCGCAGATGATTCGCCCGTTCCGGGCGGAAACCGAACGTTATGGCCATTACTCGGTGGCGGGTGAATCGGTATTCGATCACCCCTTCCAGTGGGGCTCGAAACGTACCGGCCCGGATCTGGCGCGTGTGGGTGGTCGTTACTCCGATGACTGGCATCGCGTTCACCTGAACAACCCGCGAGACGTGGTACCGGAATCGAATATGCCGGCCTACCCGTGGTTGTCGCGCAATCAGGTTGATGCAGAGATTCTGCCGGCCAAGATGGAGGCACTGCGCAAAGTCGGCGTACCGTATACCGACGAAGACATCAAAGGTGCAGTCGAGGCAGCCAAGGGCAAAACCGAAATGGATGCACTGGTTGCATACCTGCAAGGTTTGGGTCTGGCCCTGAAAAACGCGAGGTAATCCCATATGACACTGACCGATATGCGAGTAATTGTCACCGTGGTGTCGTTCGTTTGTTTCATCGGCATCGTTCTGTGGGCTTTCAGCAGCCACCGCAGCAAATCGTTCGACGAGGCGGCGCAACTCCCGTTTCTGGATGAAGACAATGCCGGAAAACAATCGCCGTCGGTCAGTCAGCACGGAGCACAACAATGAGTGATTTTGTGAGCAGTTTCTGGAGTATATGGATCACGGTCATCGTGATCGTTGGCATCATCGGCCTGGCATTGCTGCTGCAATCGCAGAAAACCATGCGTATTCAGCCGGGTGAAAAAGTCGAGACCATGGGTCACGTCTGGGATGGTGACCTGGAGGAGTACAACAATCCGATGCCACGCTGGTGGATCGGCCTGTTCTGGGCCACCCTGGTTTTCGGTATTGTCTATCTGGTGATGTATCCGGGTTTGGGCACATTTGCCGGTGTTTATAAATGGACCTCAAAAGGCCAGTACGAGTTGGAGCGCAATACTGCCGAAGACAAATACAAGGCCATTTACGAGAAATTCCAGAAAATGGACATCAAGGCAGTGGCAGCCGACCCGGAGGCAAAACAGATGGGGCAGCGCCTGTTCCGCACCTACTGCATGCAGTGTCACGGTGCCGATGCCAAGGGAGCCAAGGGTTTTCCCAACCTGACCGACAGCGAATGGCTGTATGGCGGCGAGCCGGACAAGATCCACGAAAGCATCGCCAATGGCCGCAAAGGTGCGATGCCGGCGTTTGGCGCAGCATTCGGTGAAGATGGCGTACGCAACGTTGCCCACTATGTATTGTCGCTGTCAGCCCTGAAGCATGACGATGTCCGTGCGCAGCAAGGCAAAGAAACCTTCCAGACCGTGTGTGCAGCTTGCCACGGTGCCGATGGCAAGGGCAACCAGGCGATTGGAGCCCCCAACCTGACTGACAAAACCTGGCTTTACTCGGTATCGCAAAAC
>JAUPTR010000005.1 GCA_030917985.1 Pseudomonadota bacterium
CGCGAAGCTGAGCGCCGCCGCACCTTTGCCATCATCTCGCACCCGGATGCAGGTAAAACCACACTGACCGAAAAACTGCTGCTGTTCTCCGGTGCAATTCAGATGGCCGGCACCGTTAAAGGTAAAAAGAGCGGCAAGTTCGCCACCTCCGACTGGATGGAAATCGAGAAGCAGCGCGGCATTTCGGTGGCCAGCTCGGTGATGCAGTTTGACTACCGCGACCATGTAATCAACCTGCTCGACACCCCCGGCCACCAGGATTTCTCGGAAGATACCTATCGCGTGTTGACCGCAGTGGATTCAGCGCTGATGGTGATCGACGCCGCCAAGGGCGTGGAAGAGCAGACCATCAAGCTGCTCAACGTCTGCCGTCTGCGCAACACGCCGATCGTCACCTTCATGAACAAATACGACCGTGAAGTACGCGACTCGCTGGAGCTGCTGGATGAAGTGGAAAACGTCCTGAAAATCCAGTGCGCCCCAGTCACCTGGCCGATCGGCATGGGCAAGACTTTCCGCGGCGTGTATCACATCCTTAACGATGAAGTGCTGCTGTTTGATGCGGGCCAGGAAAAAGCCGACCAGACTGTCAGCGAGGTCATTAAAGGTATCGACAACCCACGCCTGATGGAACTGTTCCCGCTGGAAATGGAACAGCTGAAAATGGAAATCGAGCTAGTGCAAGGCGCGTCGCATCCGTTCGATCTGGATGCATTCAGAGCCGGCACGCAAACTCCGGTATTTTTCGGCTCGGCGATCAACAACTTTGGCGTGCGTGAAATTCTCAACTCACTGATTGATTGGGCTCCGGCCCCGGCAGAGCGTGATGCCACTGTGCGCGCGGTCGACCCGAGTGAGCCGAAGTTTTCCGGCTTTGTATTCAAGATCCAGGCCAATATGGACCCGAAACACCGCGACCGGATTGCGTTCCTGCGCGTCTGTTCCGGCAAGTTCGAACGCGGCATGAAAATGTCGCACTTGCGCCTGAACCGTGAAATTTCCGCATCCAGCGTGGTGACCTTCCTCGCCTCCAGCCGTGAGCAGGTAGAAGAAGCCTACGCCGGCGACATCATTGGTATCCCCAACCACGGCAACATCCAGATCGGCGACAGCTTCAGCGAAGGTGAACAGCTGGTGTTTACCGGCATTCCATTCTTTGCGCCGGAGCTGTTCCGCTCGGTACGCATTCGCAATCCGCTGAAAGTAAAACAGCTTTACAAAGGCCTGCAGCAATTGGGCGAAGAAGGTGCAGTGCAGGTATTCAAGCCAGCCAGCGGCGCGGATTTAATCCTGGGTGCGGTAGGCGTGCTGCAGTTTGAAGTGGTCGCGCATCGCCTGCACACCGAATATGGCGTGGATGCGGTATTTGAACACTCGAACATCCACACGGCGCGCTGGGTCAGTTGCGACGATAGCCGCATGCTGACAGATTTTGAAAACAATCTGGCGATGAACGTCGCACGCGATGCGGCAGACAACCTGACCTATCTGGCCACTTCGCGCGTTAACCTGCAGCTGATTCAGGAACGCTGGCCAAAAGTGCAGTTCCACGCCACCCGCGAGCACGCTGCCAAGCTGAATTAAGCACTCAGCTCTGGTGCCTTTACCCACAAGCCGCTCTGGCATTACCCCTGCAGCCCTGCCTGCAAGCCGATACCAGAGCGGCTTGCAGACACAAAAAAAGGGGCATCGCCCCTTTTTTGCTTTCGACCCGAATCAACCCGTCAAGCGGAGAAAGATGACCCACAACCGCAAGTAGACTCCGCGTTTGGATTACGAATCACGAATTGCGAGCCTTCAATGCTCTCGGTGTAGTCGATTTCTGCACCAACCAGATACTGGTAGCTCATCGGATCAATCAGCAGGGTCACACCTTCTTTAACGACGGCGGTGTCATCTTCATTGACAATTTCGTCGAAGGTAAAACCGTACTGGAAACCGGAGCAACCACCACCAGTCACAAACACGCGCAATTTCAACTCGGGATTGCCTTCGTCATAAATCAGATCACGGACTTTGGCAACGGCCGAATCGGTAAATACCAAGGGAAAGTTTTCAGTAACAGCATTCATTTTTTGACTCCTGAGTTCGTGTCGTCGCCCATGGCAAACAACTTCCGCATCAACATCGGATTATCGGCCCGCCACCAGCGAAAAGCAACGCTACCGGCATTGTGGTCATTACTCTGTAAATCAGGGCATTATCATCATTTTCAATAGCTGTTATGGCAGCAATGGCACAACATCCAACCCCAGGCCTTCGTCCAGATCAAACATGATATTCATGTTCTGCACTGCCTGACCGGCAGCACCTTTCACCAGATTGTCGATTGCCGACAGAACTACAACGGTATCGCCACCCTGCGGACGATGCACCGCAATACGGCAGACATTGGCGCCGCGTACCGAACGCGTTTCCGGGTGACTGCCAGCAGGCAACACATCAACAAACGGCTCATCGGCATAACGCTGCTGATACAGCAGCTGCAGATCAACATCCGCATTCAAACGTGCGTACAGTGTGGCATGAATGCCGCGAATCATTGGCGTCAGATGCGGCACAAAGGTCAGGCCAACCGGCTTGCCGGCGATATTGCCCAGACCCTGGCTGATTTCCGGCAAATGGCGATGGCCAGCTACACCGTAAGCCTTGAAGTTATCGCCCGCCTCCGCCAACAGCGAATGTACCTCCGCTTTACGACCCGCACCGCTAACACCTGATTTGGCATCGGCGATCAGATGATTGACGTCAACCAGGCCTTTCTCCACCAAGGGCAAAAAGCCAAGCTGCACAGCAGTGGGGTAACATCCGGGATTGGCTACCAGCCGCGCACCGCGAATTTGCTCGCGATTCACCTCCGGCAAACCATAAACAGCCTCAGCCACCAACTCTGGCGTGGCATGCTGCATGCCATACCATTTTTCCCAGGTCGCAATATCCTTGATGCGGTAGTCGGCAGCCAGATCGACCACCCGAACTCCGGCATCCAGCAACTCACGCGCTTGCGACATGGCAATACCGTTGGGCGTAGCGAAAAATACCACATCGCATTGTTTCAGATCGGCATGAGCAGGATCGGAAAAGGCCAGATCAACCCAACCGCGCAGACTGGGGAACATTTCCGCCACCGGCATGCCATCTTCCTTGCGCGAGGTAATGGCGGTCAATTTTGCCTGCGGGTGTTTTGCCAGCAGACGAATCAGTTCTACCCCGGTGTAGCCCGTGCCACCTACGATACCGATCTTGATCATTGTGCGAATCCGTTTCGATGCAGAGAAAGTGTTGAATTTTATCAGCCGTCGATGACAGCATAAACAAAAAGCCGCCTTGCGGCGGCTTTCTGGCGGCAAAACCCGAATCGATTAACGCTTCGAGAACTGCTTGCGACGACGTGCGCCACGCAGACCAACTTTTTTACGTTCAACTTCACGAGCATCACGAGTAATCAGGCCTGCTTTACGCAGCGACGATTTCAGGTTTGCATCGTAGTCAACCAAGGCACGCGAGATACCGTGACGGATCGCACCTGCTTGGCCGTTTTCGCCACCACCGGTAACGTTCACCATGATGTCGAAAGTTTCTTTGTGGTTGGTCAGTTCCAGCGGCTGACGCACGATCATGCGGCCAGTTTCACGCGAGAAGTATTCGTCAACCGGCTTGCCGTTAACAACGATGTTGCCTTTGCCAGTAGCCATGAACACGCGAGCTACTGCAGCTTTACGACGGCCAGTACCGTAATTGTATTTACCGATCATGCTGGTTCCTTAAATATCCAAAGTTTTCGGCTGCTGAGCTGCATGCGGATGCTGATCGCCTGCGTACACTTTCAGCTTTTTCAGCATCGCGTAGCCCAACGGGCCCTTCGGCAGCATGCCCTTGACGGCTTTTTCCAGAGTACGAGCCGGGAAACGCTCTTGCATTTCACGGAAAGTACGCTGGTAGATACCGCCTGGGTAACCGGAGTGACGATAGTAAATCTTGTCTTCAAACTTGGCGCCAGTGACGCGCAGTTTTTCAACGTTGACAACAACGATGAAATCGCCGGTATCAACGTGCGGGGTGAATTCTGCTTTATGTTTGCCACGCAGACGACGGGCGATTTCAGAGGCCAGACGACCCAGCACTTTGTCGCTGGCGTCAACCACGTACCAATCGCGTTTTACTTCATGCGCCTTGGCGGAGAAAGTTTTCATGTGAATCTCTTTTCAATACCGAATTTCGAGAAAGTTGCGGATTTTAAGCCAGAACATGCCATGCAGTCAAACAATTAGCGCGCAAAATAGCTATCCACCGGCTGACCAGCAGTCGGTATATTGCAACGCAGATTAGAATAACCACTCAAAATGTTGCAACGCAACAGAATCGAGGTGACTTACGCTCAACCCCTCCCACACCCGCCATGTAAAAAAAAGCGCAATCTCTCGGATTGCGCCAAATTCCACCAAAGAAGGAGGATGGAGGAGACAACACCAAAACAAGCACATTGCGTGCGGTGCCTCAGTGCAGGAACGATTATACCCATCCGGGATAAAATGGCAAGCTTTTATTGTGCAGTGCAATAACTCTAATTTCCGCAACGCAACAATAAAGCAGCGTACATGGAATGGGCTTGCAGCGGCAGCTCAGCTACAATCAACGCTTTGCCAACCACGAACAAATACGGAGAACGCAGAATGAAGGCAAGAATCAAATGGGTGGAAGCCGTCAGTTTTCTTGGCGAAACCGGCTCCGGGCACGCAGTCCTGATGGATGGCCCACCGGAAGGCGGTGGCCGCAACCTGGGCCCGCGACCAATGGAAATGGTGCTGCTCGGTACCGGCGGCTGCACCACCTATGACGTGATCCACATTCTGAAAAAAGGCCGCGCCGATGTGCGTGACTGCGTAGTCGAGATTGATTCGGAACGTGCCGATAGTGATCCGAAAGTTTTCACCAAGATCCACTTCCACTTCATTGTCACAGGCAAGGGACTGAAGCCGGAAGTCGTCAAGCGGGCGATTGATCTGTCAGCAGAAAAATACTGCTCAGCCTCAATCATGCTGGGCAAGATGGCGGACATCACCCATGATTTTGAAATTGTAGAAATTTGACCCGCGCCAGTTCAGTGTAAAGCCCCCTGCCGGCCTGTTGTCCGGCGGGGATGCCTCCAACAAAATCAGAGGCGCTGTACTCGCACCCACATGCTACTGACAAAAGAAAAAAGGCAGCTTGTCAGCTGCCTTTTTTCATAATTTTTGGCGCGCCCGGAGCGATTCGAACGCCCGACCCTTTGGTTCGTAGCCAAATACTCTATCCAACTGAGCTACGGGCGCGCTAACTAATCTGGCGGAGAAGGAGGGATTCGAACCCTCGATACGAGTTTTGGCCCGTATGCTCCCTTAGCAGGGGAGTGCCTTCGACCTCTCGGCCACTTCTCCGTTTCAGAAGAGGCGCCATAATAGTGACTTTCAGCTCGGGCGTCAACACGCAACGCAGAGAAAATTACTCTTCCGCAATCGGCGCAACAATGCTGTAGCCCGCATCGACATGAGTAATCTCTCCGGTGATACCGGAAGCCAGGTCGCTCATCAGGAATGCGGCAACGTTGCCGACCTCTTCAATGGTGACATTACGCTTTAACGGAGCGTTGGTGGCAACGTGATGCAAAATCTTGCTGAAGCCGCTGATCCCTGCGGCGGCAAGTGTCTTGATCGGGCCGGCGGAAATGCCATTGACACGAATCCCGCGCTGACCGAGGCTGAAAGCCGAATAACGCACACAGGCCTCAAGGCTGGCCTTGGCCAGGCCCATGACGTTGTAGCTGGGCATGGCGCGCTCTGCACCAAGATAGCTCAGGGTCAGCAATGCCGAGTTGTCGCGTAACTGCTCTCGGCCGGCCTTGGCCAATGCGGCAAAACTGTAGGAGCTGATGTCATGGGCAACGCCAAATGCCTCGCGCGTGATGGAATCGAGGAAATCGCCGCCCAGCGCCTCGCGCGGGGCAAAGCCGATGGAATGCACGATGCCGTCGAAACCTTCCGGCCAATGTTGTTTGAGCTGCGCAAACATGTCGCTGATTTCCTGATCGCTGGACACATCGCAGCGCAGGATGATTTCACTACCAAATTCATTGGCCATCTCCACCACCCGGTCTTTCAGCTTGTCGACCACATAGGTGAACGCCAGCTCAGCGCCCTGCTGTTGCATTGCCTGGGCCACGCCATAGGCAATCGAACGATTCGACAGCAGACCAGTAATCAGAATTCGCTTGTTGGCGAGGAAACCCATATCTACCTCAACTAGTTAAAGTGGCAACGATTATACCGATGCCCATCAGCCGGCCAATAGGCGTTGTCACTGATGCGCAGATTCGCGTCGGGCCAGCAACTGCACCACCGCAGCCAGGCCGGTATGCAGGCGCCCTTCAATCACTTCCCGCTGCAGCTCCTGCAGATATTGCAGACTCAAAGCAGCCAACTCCTGTTGCAAGTCAGCCGGCTCCAGCAGTAAATCCCTGTCCTTAGGGCCGCCAGTGGCAAATTGCAACTGGCGCGGGGTATAGCCCTCCAGCAGCAACAAGCCTCCCGGCCTTAGCCCGAGCACAATTTGTGCATGCACCCGCTGACGCAGGCTGGCCGGCAAATGGCAGAAAATCGAGATAATGCCGTCCCATTGCTCCGGTTCGATACAAAAATCCTCGAGATCTGCATGAATGGTGGCAATCTCCACCCCGTTTTGCGCGGCCAGCCGGCGAATCTTGATCAACCCTTGCTCGGCAGTATCTACCGCCGTTACATGATATCCCTGCC
>JAUPTR010000027.1 GCA_030917985.1 Pseudomonadota bacterium
GACAAATCGCCTTCGCTGAGCTTGGGGTAATGATCAAACAGATACTGGGCAATCACACAGTTGAGCACCGAATCACCGAGAAACTCGAAACGCTCATTATTGGTGGCACCAAAGCTGCGATGTGTCAGCGCCTGCCGCAACAAGGCAGGCTGCCTGAACTCGTAACCCAATTGTTGAGACAAACGGGAACTACTCATGAAAAACGATCATTCAGCCGCAGCAGCGCCACCATCACTGGCAACATCAAACTTGATCAGTACGCTAACGTTGGAAAACATGGGAACAATCTTGTCATAGCTGACTGCAATCACCAGCGAGTCTTTTTCCTTGGTGATATCCAGATCGTCACCCTTGACCGAAGTAATATCATCAATCGTCGCACGTCGCTCGAAGGCCTTGCGTATTTCTTCAGGCCCGGCGGATTTTTGCTCGAGAGCCAGGCTCTGCAGGGTTTTCTTGAGCGAAAAATACTCCACGTAGGCAGGTACCAGCTTGAAACCGAGCAACATCAAAAATGCGACCATCGAACCGATAATGAGCAGCCCCATCAGGCTGACGCCTCGTTGCTTATGCATGAATCCTCCCAGACTTATTCGATAAGGGTGCCGATGCGCTTCAGATTGCCGAAGTTCATCCACACAAGGAAAGCTCTGCCAACAATGTTTGCGTCCGGAACAAAACCCCAGTAACGGCTGTCGTGGCTGTTATCACGATTGTCACCCATCATGAAGTAATGGCCATCCGGCACCTTGCAGACAAAGCCATCTTCACTATAAGTGCAGTTTTCACGATTAGGAAAGTCGCGTACAGCCTGCAGCACCAGAGAACGTGGCTGCTTGTCATCAACAATCATCGGGTGTGACTGTCCGGACAGATATTCCTGGTAACGCACGGTGTCCGTCACGTCAAAACCCTTGTCGACATACTGGTACGTGCCATCCGGCTCAACCCGTACAGGCTGGCCGTTGATACTGAGGCGTTTGCCCTGATAGGCCACCGTGTCACCCGGCAGGCCAATCACACGCTTGATGAAATCGGTTTTCGGATCTTCCGGAAAATGGAACACCATGACATCGCCACGCTGTGGCTGCTTTACCGGAACAAATACGGTATTCAACACCGGTATCCGCAAGCCATAGGTGTACTTGTTCACCAGAATGAAATCCCCCACCACCAGCCCCGGTCGCATCGAACTGGACGGAATCTGGAACGGCTCGACCAGGAACGAACGCAGCAGAAAAATCACCAGCAGGATCGGGAAAAAGCCCTTGGCATATTCGATGGTGACCGGCTCGCGCTGTTCGATGCCACGGTTTTTTTCCAGCAACAATTTGTCCACGCCCCAGATGGCGCCGAATACCAGCACAAAAATCAGCATCACGGCAGTGAAGCTCATGAACTGCGACAACACACCGAAAATGCCGATCATCACCGCAAAATAACCGGTCTGGACGATCATTGGCGGTTCTTCACCCTTGGCCAGCGGGCGGCGATCAAGCAGGATCAGGATCGGGCCGATGGCGGCCACGAAGGCAAACAGGTAAAGCCAGTTCATGTTTATTTGTCACTCACTTGCAAGATTGCCAGGAATGCTTCCTGAGGAATTTCAACGTTACCTACCTGTTTCATACGCTTCTTGCCGGCTTTCTGTTTTTCCAGCAGTTTGCGTTTGCGGGAGATATCGCCACCATAACATTTTGCCAATACGTTCTTGCGCAGCGCCTTGATGTTTTCCCGCGCAATGATGTGGCTACCAATTGCAGCCTGTACCGCGATGTCGAACATCTGCCGCGGAATCAGCTCACGCATTTTCGACGCCAGCTCACGGCCGCGGTAAGTCGCGGTCTGGCGGTGCACGATCAGGCTCAGGGCATCAACTTTTTCGCTGTTGACCAGAATATCCAGCTTAACCAGATCAGCCGGCACAAACTCTTTGAAGTCGTAATCCAGCGATGCATAACCGCGCGAGCAAGACTTCAATTTGTCGAAGAAGTCCATGACCACTTCGTTCATGGGCAGATCGTATGTCAACATCACCTGCCGCCCCATGTACTGCATATTGCGCTGCACACCGCGTTTCTGGTTACACAAGGTCATCACCGCACCGACATAATCCTGCGGCACCAGAATGGTTGCGGTAATGATCGGCTCACGGATTTCGTCAATTTTCGACAGATCCGGCAACTTGGACGGATTCTCGACTTCGATCAACTCACCATCTTTCTGCAGCACCTGATACACCACCGTTGGCGCGGTGGTGATCAGATCCATGTCGAATTCGCGCTCCAGTCGCTCCTGCACGATTTCCATGTGCAGCAGGCCGAGGAAGCCACAACGGAAGCCGAAGCCCAATGCCTGCGATACTTCTGGTTCGAAATGCAGGCTAGCATCGTTAAGTTGCAGTTTTTCCAGCGCCTCGCGCAGCGCCTCGAAATCATGCGATTCAACCGGATACAGGCCGGCAAACACCTGCGACTTGATTTCCTTGAAGCCGGGCAACGGCTCACTGGCCTGACGGTTGGCGATGGTGATCGTGTCGCCGACCTTGGCGGCTTTCAGCTCCTTGATGCCGGCAATGATGAAGCCCACCTGGCCGGCAGACAGTTCGCTGCGCTGCAGCGACTTCGGCGTAAACACGCCCACCTGTTCACACAGGTATTCGGCACCGGTCGCCATCAGGCGGATCTTGTCCTTGGGACGCAACAGACCGTCCACCACCCGCACCAGCATCACCACGCCAACGTAATTATCAAACCACGAGTCGATGATCAGCGCCTTCAGCGGGCCATTTGCCTCGCCTTTCGGGTGTGGCACCTTGGCAATCACGGCTTCAAGAATATCCTCGATACCGATGCCATTTTTGGCTGACGCACGCACGGCATCGGTAGCCTCAATGCCGATGATGTCTTCAACCTCCTGAATCACCCGTTCCGGGTCGGCGGCAGGCAGGTCGATCTTGTTCAGCACGGTCACCACTTCGACACCCTGCTCGATTGCGGTGTAACAGTTGGCCACTGTCTGCGCTTCCACGCCCTGGGAGGCATCAACAACCAGCAGCGCGCCTTCGCAGGCGGCCAGCGAGCGGCTGACTTCGTAGGAAAAGTCGACGTGACCCGGGGTGTCGATCAGATTCAGGTTGTAAACCTGGCCATCACGCGCCTTGTAGCTCAGTGCCGCAGTCTGCGCCTTGATGGTGATGCCACGCTCCTTTTCGATATCCATCGAATCGAGCACCTGCGCCTCCATCTCGCGCGCCTCCAGGCCGCCACAAAACTGGATAAAGCGATCGGCCAGTGTGGACTTGCCATGATCGATGTGGGCGATGATCGAAAAATTGCGAATGTTCTTCATAGTCATGACAAAAGATAAGGGCACGTTGACCGTGCCCTTCTTGTATTCCGGAATGGCCGGAGTTTACCTGATTGACGCCAAATAAGCATCCAGCGCAGCATGATCCATGTGGTAGTGGCACAACTCGACATCCCCTGCCAGCAACACCGGAACCAGTTCGTCATAACGCGCTTCCAGCTCCGGATCTTCGTCAACATCGATCACATCGAGCTGGAACGCGCCACGATCCGGGCGCGACTCCAGTTCGAGGAGCATTGCCTGGCACAGGCTGCAATACTCCCGAAACATCAGCGACAGGTGCGCCTTAGTCATCGTTGTTTTTGCCGACTTTGAGCGGAATGAACATATCGTTATTGCCGCGACGTACCCGCAGATTGAGAATCGAACCGGGCTTGGCTTCTTCCAGCGCCTTGGCCAACTGCGGATAACTGGTCAGGTTTTCGCTGCCCAGACCAATGATGATATCACCCTGGGAAATACCGGATTTGGCAGCCGGGCCATGCACAGCCTGAACCAACAGGCCATACTCGATTCCCAGTTGTTTTTTCTGTGCCGGATTCAGCTCGGCCACTACCAAGCCAACATTGCCGACATTGCCCCCAGCCTTGCTCCGGCCAGGGCGGGCATTGGCAATCTGTTCGGGTGTTTCGCCAACCGTCGCCTCAATGGTCTTCATTGATTTGTTGCGCCAAACCTGCAATGCAACCTTGGTTCCCGGCTTGCTTGCACCAACATTACGTACCAGATCAACCGACGAGGTAATCGGCGTGTTGCCGTACTTCACCACAATATCCGAAGGCTTGAGACCAGCCTTGTCTGCCGGGCCATCTTTTTCCACGGCACTGATCAAGGCACCCTCTGCCTTGGTCAAGCCAAATGATTCGGCCAGATCTTTGGTCAACTCCTGAATGTTCACCCCCAGCCGGCCACGCACTACACGACCGTGCTCCCTGAGCTGGCGACTGATATCCAGGGCGACATCGATCGGTATGGCCAAGGAGATACCCATGAAGCCGCCGGTTTTACTGATGATTTGCGAGTTGATTCCGATTACCTCACCGTCGAGATTAAACAGCGGCCCCCCCGAGTTGCCCGGATTGACTGCCGCATCGGTCTGGATGAAAGGAACATAATTCTCCGACGGCAACGACCGCCCCTTGGCACTGACGATACCGGCAGTCACGGTATTTTCCAGGCCAAGTGGAGATCCGATCGCCACCACCCATTCACCTACCCGCATTTTCTCGACATTGCCCGTTTTAACGGTTGGCAGGCCTTTGGCTTCGATTTTGATCAAGGCCACGTCAGTACGCTCATCGGTACCAATCACCCGCGCCTTGAATTCACGCTTGTCGGTTAGCTTGACCGTAATCTGATCTGCGTTACCGACCACATGCGTGTTGGTCAGAATGTAGCCATCGTTGCTGATAATGAAACCAGAGCCAAGCGATGTCGCCTGATACTCCCGTGGCTGAAACTGCCGCGGGTTGAAGCGTCGGAGCATTTCATTGAACGGATCGTCTTCTGCCAACCCCGGCACCCCACCACTATTGACTACAGTTTGGCTGGTGCTGATGTTGACTACTGCGGGACCTTCACGCTGCACAAGGGAAGCAATGTCCGGCAATTCGCGAGCAGCCTGACTTACCGTAACGGACGAAACCAGAAGCAGAGCGGAAAAGAGCAGTTTTTTCATCAATCTAACACCTTTGACATGAAATTTAGGTCGTGTTTGCAAAGCCTGGCAACGCAGTCCAGAGCCGCCTGTCGAACCAATATATGTTTGATTTGCCGTCTATCAAGCCGGGCCGGCAAAAAGGATATTAACGGGCTATTGTGCAGCCCTGGAGGGAACGCGGGGCGCAATGCCATTTCCTATCGCAGTAACCACCGCATCGGGGACGTCACCCATCACGACAACACTCATATCGTTAACGCTGCGCGTGTAGACATTGACGACCCCTTGATTGATCAGCATGTGGGGAACAGCAGCAGGAGGCTTGGCCTGCTCCGGGGCTGAAGCCTGTTTGGCCGGCGTATCGCCACCTGAATGCTTCGGCTTCGGCAGGGGCTCGATA
Organism: Pseudomonadota bacterium; assembly: GCA_030917985.1. GTDB lineage: Bacteria > Pseudomonadota > Gammaproteobacteria > Burkholderiales > SCOH01 > CALMFQ01. Next base: position 5,430 of record JAUPTR010000027.1, read on the forward strand.
AATACGGAAACCGCCCCCCATCCGTCAGACAGCCACATATGCGACACCGGAGTCAGACGATTGCCAACAGCAACTTTTGATTCACGCACCACACGGTAACCGGCAGGTATGGACCTTACCTCCCAGCCGCTATCAACCTGAGTCCTGGCCGGGTCTGCACGATTTCTGTCAGGCGTGAAAATGTCGATACGATGGGCATAACGCGGCCTGATCTGCTTGCGCTCTACCCCGCCAACAGTCAACTCGGTAAATGCATACTGCTCGACAATTTCGTTTTTCCGCGACAACGACGCAATTTTCAAAAGCATGCCGGATGATGGATCGAACCATAATTTGCGTGTGTAGCGTAAAGCATCCCTGGGATCAAGCAGCAACACGTTTGCATCGATGCCGGCAACCCGTTCGTTCGGCAAACGACTGACATTGAAGAACGACAAGGCTGCAATTGCATCGTCGTTAATCAGTGCGGGAAAAAGTTTGGTCAGCGCATTACGCTTGACATCGGCAGGGTTGGCAGGAGCGTCCGGCAGGTAACAACTTACCTGGCCATTGTTGCGTACAATTTCGCGGGCTACGCCTTCCAGTGGTTCGCGTTTCTCATATTCCCCATCAGCATCCACCACACGAGCCACACGAAACGTTTCCAGCTCAGCCCCATGCTGATGAAGATAAGTGCCGACAAAACCAGCCTTGCGCGAGGCACCCGCTACCCGTTTGATGATGGAAAGTGCCTCGCTGTTTGTAAGCAAATCTACCGAAGCCGAAACAGCGTTGCAGCAAACCGCAAGCAATAAAACAAGCAAACCACGCATCGGTTATTGTCCGGCAGTATTAAATGCAACAGCCTGATAGCTGGATAACTCCTGATGAACTGCCATGTATTCCTGCATATTGACGTTGTCCGCAACTCGCGGCTTGGTCACTGCAACAGCAACAAGACCATTTGGCGCCGCGGGCGGGCCGGCAAGATACCCGGTGCTGAAAGCAAACCAACCCAGTACGGAAAAAACCGCAACGGAAGCCGCTGCGGAAAAGGCCACGAAGCGCCTGTGCGAATGATCCGGTCTGGCCACAGCAGAAGGGGCCAGGACCGTTGGCTCACGTTGCAAGGCATCGCTGAAACGGGACATGAACGCCATATCAAGCGCCATTTCGTTCCGCAATGCATCGCCGATCAGCAAACTGATCCGGGCATCATCAAAGGCTGCAGGATCATCCTTCAAGCTGCGCAGAACACGCTCACTGGACAAGTCGTCTGCCTCTCCATCCAGCCAGCCGGACAATTGTTCATTCATGTCTCACCACCTCTTTTTATTGCCATTTTCCAACAAAGGGCGCAATTGCTGGGCAATTGCTTCCCGAGCCCTGAAAATACGCGACCGCACAGTGCCGATCGGGCAATTCATGGCAGCGGAAATATCCTCGTAACTGAGCCCTTCCAGTTCGCGCAAGGTAATTGCAACCCGCAATTCTTCCGGTAATTGTTCCATTGCCGAATTAACCGTTTCAACAATCTGCCGGTTCATCAGCTCTGATTCCGGCGTATTGTAATCGGGCACCCGCTCATCAAGCTCCGGCCCCTCATCATCACCGTTATCAATACCTGCAGATACCGGAACACGACGGCCATTTGAAACCAGATAATTCTTGGCGGTATTGATGCCTATCCGATACAGCCAGGTATAGAAAGCACTTTCCCCCCGAAACGACGGCAAGGCACGATAGGCCTTGATGAACGCTTCCTGGGCAACGTCTTCCAATTCCGCCGGATCCCGGATAAATCGCGACAACAAACGACCAAGCTTGCGCTGGTATTTGGCAACCAGCAGTTCAAACGCCCGCTTGTCGCCGCGTTGCGCGCGCTCGACCAGCAACTGGTCGACTTCACGCTCGCTCATTTTTTCACTGCTCCCTGCTTTGTCATTGTTTTTTGGCGTTTGGTTCCGCCCGGCAGAAAAATCCTGTGAAGTATACGTATTCTTCGACAAAGCCGGAACAACCAAACAGCCTTGTCAGATACGCCAGACTGCGCCAAGTTCCCCAACATATCGATTTTGGGCAGCTTGCCTGCTCTGGTATAGTCACAAACCATCGCAAGCATATTCAAGCAATACATGCTGAAAACAGACATCTTGATTATTGGCAGTGGCCTGGCAGGACTTACGCTGGCGCTGACCCTTGCCGAGGCACGCAACGTTACCATTGTAACCAAACGCGGCCTTCCAGACGGCAGCAGTAACTGGGCACAAGGCGGCATCGCAGCAGTGCTGGATTCGCACGACTCGATACAGTCACACGTCGATGACACGCTGATTGCAGGCGCTGGTTTATGCAACCGTGACACCACAACCTTTATTGTGGAAAATTCACATGCAGCGATTCAATGGCTGATCGACCAGGGCGTACCATTTACCCGCGACGACACCCACGAAACCGGCTATCACCTGACTCGGGAAGGGGGCCATAGCCAGCGGCGCATCATTCATGCGGCAGACGCAACCGGCGAGGCAGTTATCAGTACGCTTGCGGCTAAAATTCGCGCCCACCCCAACATCACACTGCTCGAAGAGCATATTGCGATTGATCTGATTACAAGCGACAAATTGGGCAAGGACGGAGCAAACATCTGTGTTGGTGCCTATATACTGGATCGCGAGGCGGACAAGGTCATCACCGTGAGTGCGGCACAAACCGTTCTGGCCACAGGCGGAGCGGGCAAGGTCTATCTTTACACCACCAATCCTGATATCGCCACCGGCGACGGTATTGCAATGGGCTGGCGGGCGGGCTGTCGGGTTGCGAATATGGAATTCATCCAGTTTCACCCAACATGCCTGTTTCATCCACATGCAAAATCATTCCTGATCTCTGAAGCAGTTCGTGGAGAAGGTGGGATCTTGCGCCTGCCGGATGGGACTCGCTTTATGCCTGGGCATGACCCCCGAGCCGAACTGGCCCCTCGGGACATCGTGGCACGCGCCATTGACTTCGAAATGAAGAAGCACGGCCTGGACTGTGTCTATCTCGACATTTCCTACAAGCCTGCCAGTTTCATCAAGGAGCATTTTCCGAACATCCATAGCCACTGCCTGTCATTGGGTATCGATATCACAAGGCAAGCAATTCCTGTTGTACCGGCGGCGCACTACACCTGCGGTGGATTGATGACCGACCTGAACGGCCAGACCGATCTAGGACACCTCTACGCAATCGGAGAGGTCAGTTGTACCGGACTGCATGGTGCAAATCGATTGGCAAGCAATTCGCTGCTTGAATGTATCGTTATCGCCAGATCAGCCACAGCGCATATTCTTGCACAATCAAATAAACAACCGGCCCAACTACCGGAATGGGACGAGAGCCGGGTAACAGATCCAGACGAGGAAATTGTCATTTCCCATAACTGGGACGAACTTCGCCGCTTTATGTGGGACTACGTGGGAATTGTTAGGACCAACAAAAGACTGGAACGAGCCCAACACCGGATCCACCTGCTGCGTAGCGAGATTGACGACTATTACAGCCATTTCCGTGTCAGCAATGATTTGATTGAATTACGCAATCTGGTTCAGACAGCCGACCTGATCGTACAGTCAGCCATGCTGCGCCATGAGAGCCGCGGCCTTCACTACAGTCGTGACTATCCGTTTACACTTGCCGAGGGCAACAACACGATACTGACACCAAACACGCCGGCCAGGACACCTAAATCCAGCAAAGCATGACCCGCAGGCGGCGGACATGCTTTGAGTTACCTGAGAACGGGCGCGAAAGAAAATAAACCCTACGCCCGGAATCCAGGCGCAATCGCAACAGAATCATCCAGGGAGAGACAAAACCCCGGGGTAGCAACACGGCTTCCCACCAAACACCTTGAATCAATACCTGTGGCTGTTCCCCCGGCACCAAACGGATCTCTCCGACCCACTGAACACGAACCAAGGCATATACAGACAAAACGAGTGGCAGAGCAACAAGCCAAAGAAAGCCAATCGCATTCAAGGCAACAGCAGCGAGCAAATCAATCGACAGCAGGCAACATGGAATCACCCACGCCCGAGCAGCATCAACCCGAACGTCAGCGTAAGCGGGAGAATGGGCCTTCACCAGGGAGGCGTTGCCTCTGGTTCACACCACTGATATTCCTGTAATTGCAACCCTAAAGCTGGCGCATTCGGCAGCCGTTCGGAAAATTGCCCATCATCTCTGGCAACGACAACAGGCGCGCTATATTCGGACTCTCCGGTTTCCATATTGAAGCAAATCAACATGACTCCTCCTTACTGATTTACCGACAAGTCTCTCCCGCATCTTCTGCAGGTGCATGTTTTGATTATCGTCCGAACAGCAACTTTGTAAAGTGAATATATCTATTCCATCACGCCGAAGTTCAGGGTGCCGCCGCCAATGTTGCCAGCATTTTGCGCAACATTTCTGCATTACCATTAAATGCGTCCAGCAAGATCGGTAGAAACTGCGGCAGGCTCACATATAACACCAACATGCCGATGCCAACCGTAATAGGGAAGCCTACGGCAAAAATATTGAACTGAGGGGACGCCCGGGTCATCACGCCAATAGCCAGATTGACGATCAGAAGCGTTGCCACAACCGGCATCGACAATCGCAGCCCCAACAAAAATATCTGCGCTCCCCACTCAACCAGAATCCGCCATCCGTCCGCAGCCAAGGGCATCTGCGCCACCGGCAGGAGCCGAAAGCTTTCAGCCAGGGTATGAATAACCAGAAGATGGGCGTCGGTTGCCAGCAAAGTCA
>JAUPTR010000208.1 GCA_030917985.1 Pseudomonadota bacterium
CCTTACGTCAAGGCCATCCTGCCGCGTCTGGTGGACGACGCACGCACGCTGATGCAGCAGCATGAAGTGGGCGTGGTGGCGATCATGTCCAATGATTCCGCCGATTATCCGGAAGACAGCTTTGGCAACATGATCGAAGTGGCACGTGATTTCGACTTCCCGTTTCCATATCTGCTGGATGAAAGCCAGCAGTTGGCCAAAGCCTACGGCGCAGTCTGCACGCCCGATTTCTTCGGCTACAACCAGCGGCTGGAACTGCAATACCGTGGCCGTTTCGACAGCACAGGGCGGCAAAGCCCGCCACCGGCGGACAATCGCCATGAGTTACTGGCCGCCATGCAGCACGTTGCCACCACCGGTGCCGGCCCGCAGGAACAAACGCCCAGCATTGGCTGCTCGATAAAATGGAAAGCCGATGCCTGAAATCAATAAAGACATTCTGGAACAGGTGATCGACGTGGTGCGTCAGGTGGCGCATACCGAGGTCATGCCGCGTTTTCTGAAAGTGGCGTTTGCCCGCAAGCATGACGGCACCACCATCACCGAAGCCGATATCGCATCACAGGCCGCGCTTAACCGCAAGTTGCGACGGGTGCTGGATGTACCTGTGCTGGGCGAGGAAATGAGTGCCGAGGAGCAGCAGCATTTCTGGGATCAGGGCGACGAAGGCATGTGGTGCGTCGATCCAATTGATGGCACCACCAATTTTGTGCATGGCGTGCCGCATTTTGCGGTGTCGGTTGCGTTCATGCGTAATGGAAGGCCAGAGCTGGGTGTGATCTACAACCCGGCAATGGATGAAATGTATTACGCACTGAAAGGCCACGGCGCCTTCCTCAACGGCGAACGCCTGCCGCTGAAATCGTTTGCACCGCCGATCCATAGCGCCGTTGCCGGCATCGAGCTGAAATACCTGCCGGGCAAATTGCCGAGCCGCCTGATGTCGGTTGCGCCATACAGCAGCCAGCGCAATATCGGATCATCCACGCTCGACTGGTGCTGGCTGGCAGCGGGGCGTTTCGATCTGATCCTGCATGGCGGGCAACGCCTGTGGGACTACGCTGCCGGCTGCCTGATTCTGGAAGAAGCCGGTGGCAAGCTGGGCAGTATTCACCATCGCGATTTCTGGGAAGATCAGCTGTGGCACCGCTCGGCGGTTGCGGCCCTCAACCCCGAGCTGTTCGAGCAATGGTATGCCTGGGTTCAAGCCAATAAATAGCCAGCCGCGCCGGTGCTGAACGTGCAAAAATTTGCAGTTTCGGCACGTTGGTGCGCTGGCAATTGCTAAAATACGGCCCTGATCCTACCGCACCGTTGAAAGCTGCCGTTTTCATGCATACACCGTCCAAAAATCTCTATGCTGTTCTCGGTGTGGCACCGGACGCCGACGCCGCGACCCTGACCAGCGCCTACCAGCAAGCAATCCGCCTCAACAGCGACATCAGCGACGAACGCGAAAAGGTCGCAAGACTGGCACAAATCGACGACGCCTACGCGCTGCTGTCGAATCCAGTTAGACGTGGCGTTTATGATGCCAGCCTGGCCAGCGGCGGTGCACGGCAAATCGAGGCAGGCATTAACCACCACCCCCCTGCGCATGACAGGTCATCGCCCAGCGCCCATCTTGCGTTGGGCAACAACGAAGGCCTGCTGACCAGCGTTGACCCCGGCAAGGTCAGATTGTGGCGCAAGGCCGTCATGCTGGCGCTGGTGATTCTGTTGCCGCTGTTTTACCTGTATCGCCAGGCCAATGTCCTGCGCATGCAGGGTGAATGGCAGCAATCGATGGAACAATCCGAACAACACGACACACAACAGCAACGTTCACGTTCCCACGAACTGCAGGAGATAAATCAGCTAAACATGCGAAGGGCCGAGATCAACGACCGGTTGCAGTATCTGGGCCAGGTTGATGCCGCCGACAACACTGTCAGCGAAGCCATGGAATACGACAGGCTGACGGAAGAAAAACGCACGCTGGAAGCACGACTGGCAGATCTGCAAAAGAAATATGCACCCAGATACTGAACCACACCTGACGGCCCCGGACACCCCCAGCGAGTGGCGCGAACGCCACCTGCGGCGCTTGCTGGACAGCTATCGCCGCTGCACCGGACGAGAACTGCTGCCGCTGAATCCTTCGCAAGCGCTGGCGCCGCAGCTGTGGGCGGCACCACGAGTCATCGTCTCACACGGCACCGAAGCCGATCCGGTACTCAACTATGGCAATCTGGCGGCGCTGCAGCGCTGGCAAATGCCGTGGCAACAACTGGTGAGCACCCCTTCGCGCCTGACGGCCGAACCGCTGGCCCGCGAAGAACGCGCAGCGCTGCTGCAGCGCGTCACCGAACACGGTTATATCGACGACTACAGCGGCGTACGCATTGCCGCAAACGGCCAGCGATTTCGCATCCGGCAGGCCGTGGTGTGGAACATTGTCGACGAAAACGGCGTCTATTGTGGTCAAGCCGCAAGCTTTGACCAGTGGGACGATTTGACAGCAAATGATGCTTGAAAAACCGGGGTTTGCCCCCATTCTGCAATAGCCATCAGGCATGGGCATCGGGCAACCGGCAGCCATGTCTCAAAAACCTTTCCGGACATAGCCTTACATGCAAAATTTTGTTCCCGGCCAACGCTGGATCAGTGATACCGAAACCGAACTGGGCCTGGGTCAGGTCACCGAAGTGGATTTTCGTCTGGTAAAAGTGGAATTTCCCGCCAGCAAGGAAACCCGCGTTTACGCCAAAAACAACGCGCCACTGACACGGGTGATCTTTCATCCGGGTGATAACGCCGGCACCCGCTTCGGCTGGAAACTGCAGGTGACGGACGTGAAAGAGGCCGGCGGCCTGCTGACCTACATCGGTAAACACGACGGCAAACCAACCACACTCTCGGAAACCGATCTCGATCATCATCTGCAGTTCAATCAGCCACAACAGCGCCTGTTTGCCGGTCAGATCGACGGCGACGACTGGTTGCATCTGCGCGTTGAAGCACTGCAGCACCTGCAGAACCTGGAACAATCGCCGCTCACCGGCCTGATCGGTGCGCGCACCAGCCTGATTCCACATCAGCTGTACATCGCCCGTGAAGTTGCCAACCGCGCCGCGCCGCGCGTATTGCTGGCCGATGAAGTGGGCCTGGGCAAAACAATCGAAGCCGGCCTGATCCTGCAACAGCAATTGCTGACCGAACGTGCCAGCCGCGTACTGATTGCGGTGCCGGATTCGCTGCAACACCAGTGGCTGGTGGAAATGCTGCGCCGTTTCAACCTGAAATTTTCGCTGTTCGACGAAGAGCGCTGCCAGGAATTCGACGAAACCGGCGACAACCCGTTCGACAGCGAAAACCTGATGCTGGTGTCGATCGACCTGCTGGCAAAAAAACCGAAACGCCTGCAGCAGGCAGTGGATGCCGGTTGGGACATGCTGATTGTCGACGAAGCGCATCACTTGATCTGGGAAGAACACCGCGTCAGCAAGGAATACGCGGCTATCGAACAACTGGCACAAAAAACCCCGTCGGTGCTGCTGCTGACCGCAACCCCGGAACAGCTTGGCCAGCAAAGCCACTTTGCCCGTCTGCGCCTGCTTGATCCGGATCGTTTCTACGATTATTCGGCGTTTCTCGAAGAAGAGGCCGATTTTGTGCCATTGGCTGAAGCCGCACAGATTCTGCTCGAATATGACACCCTGCCGGAAACCGGCATTGCCACGCTGGTTGGCTTCCTTGAAGACGACCAATTGCCGCTGGTGTCGAAACTGGCGAATCCGGACACACCACGGGAAGAACGCGAGCAGACACGCACCCTGCTGCTCAACAACCTGATCGACCGCCACGGCACCGGCCGCCTGCTGTTCCGCAACACCCGCGCCACCGTTAAAGGCTTCCCGGAGCGCCAGCTGCGCACCTATCCGCTGGAATTGCCTTACGACTACGCCGAAGCGATTGCTGCGCTGGATAACGAAATCAACCCGCTGCTGTATCCGGAAATGTTGTGCGACGAAGACTGGCTGCAGTTCGACCCGCGTGCACCATGGCTGCTCGACAAGCTGAAATCGCTGAAAGGCGAAAAAGTGCTGGTGATCTGTCACCGCGCGATGACCGCCATCGATCTGGAAGAAAAGCTGCGTCTGGCAGGCATTCGCACGGTGATTTTCCATGAGGGCATGAGCCTCACCAACCGCGACCGTGCCGCCGCCTATTTTGCCGACATGCATGATGGCGCGCAGGCGCTGATCTGCTCGGAAATCGGCTCGGAAGGCCGCAATTTCCAGTTTGCGCATCATCTGGTGCTGTTCGATATCCCGCTGTCGCCCGATTTGCTGGAACAGCGTATCGGCCGTCTGGATCGTATCGGCCAGACCGAAACCATTCATCTGCACGTCCCCTACTTCACCGGCACGGCGCAGCACGCCTTGCTGCGCTGGGTGCACGAAGGCATCGACGCGCTGGAACACACCTGCCCGGCGGGCCACACCCTGTATGAAGTGGTGGAAGAAAAACTGCAAAGCGTGTTGTTTGAACCCTCCAATCAGGAAGGCATCGACAACCTGATCAAGTTGTCGCAGAAGCTCAACAGCCACCTCACCGAAGAACTGGAACAGGGCCGCGACCGTTTGCTGGAGCTGAACTCCTGCCGCCAGCCACACGCCGACCAACTGCGCCAGCACATCGCCAGCGCCGAGCGCGGCGAAACGCTGTTCGACTTCATGGAAAAAGTCTTCGGCGCGATTGGCGTGGATTTCGAAGAGCATACCCACAACGTCTACCGCCTGCTGCCCGGCGAAAACATGCTGATTCCGCATCTGCCGGAGCTGGAAGACGATGGCACACTGGTTACCTTCGACCGCGCCACAGCACTCGGCCGCGAAGAGCTGCAGTTCCTCACCTGGGAACACCCGATGGTGCGTGCCGCGCTGGACTGGATGCGCGAAAGCCAGTATGGCAACTCAGTGGTGACGGTGGTGGATACACAAAAGCTGAAGCCGGGCAGCGTGCTGCTGGAAACCGTCTACACCATCCAGTGCGCCGCACCAAAGAGCTTGCGTGCAGGGCGTTTCCTGCCGCCCGTGTTGTTACGCCAGATCGTCGACAGCAACAGTAAACCCGTCAATCTCGACCCACGCCTGAAAGGCATGGAGCACGTGCCGGTTGAGCCGGATCTGGCCAGCCAGATCGTGCGCATGAAACAGGCCGACATCCAGCGCATGCTCACCGGCTCGGAGAAACTGGCACAGGCCGTACTGCCCACCTACAGCCAACAGGCAGAAACCGCCATGGCCGCCGAGCTGGATGCAGAAATCCGCCGTATGGAAGGGCTACGCGAGGTCAACCCGAGTGTGCCGCAATTTGAAATCGACTATCTGCGCGAACAGAAACAGCAACTCACCCACGCCATCCGCTCGGCACAATTGCGGCTGGAAGCGGTACGGGTGATTCTCGCCAGCTAGTCGACGGCCCGCTGCAGGAGGCATATCGGCAGCGGGCTGCCGTTACACATGAAACATCACCCTATTCTGCAATACATATCCTTTTGACGCCGCGCCCGGCGCGGCCAACAATCCTGTTTTTGAAACGACTATACACACCATGAACGCCGTTAAAAAAGCCCTGTATTCGCTGGCCTGCTGCGCCACACTGGCCCAGATCAGCAACGCCGCCAGCATGACCCCGCCACCACCGGAAGTGGCAGCCCGCTCGTATTTCCTCAAGGATTTCCACAGCAATCAAACACTCGCAGCCAAAAGTGCAGATGACCGCGTTGAGCCGGCATCGCTGACCAAATTGATGACTGCCTACCTGACGTTCAAGGCAATCAAACAAGGCACCATCAAGATCGATCAGGTGATTCCGGTATCGGAAAAAGCCTGGAAAGCCGAAGGCTCGCGCATGTTCATCGACCTGAAAACGCCGGTGACCGTGAATGAGCTGATCCACGGCATGATCATCCAGTCGGGCAACGATGCCTGTATCGCACTGGCTGAGGCAATTGCCGGCAGCGAAGAGGTGTTTGCGCAAATGATGAACCGCGAAGCGCAGCGCCTGGGAATGAAGAATAGCCACTTCATGAACTCCACCGGCCTACCACATCCGCAACATTTCACCTCGGCAAATGATCTGGGGCTACTGGCCACGGCCATCATCAAGGATTTTCCCCAGTATTTCCCGATCTATTCGAAGAAGGAATACACCTACAACAAGATCACCCAGCCGAACCGCAATGGCTTGTTGTGGAAAGACCCCAACGTTGACGGCATGAAAACAGGCCACACCGAAAGCGCCGGTTATTGTCTGGTCGCCACCTCCAGGCGCGATGGCCGCCGCGTGTTGTCGGTAGTACTGGGCACCGCCTCGGCCAATGTCCGCGAGAGCGAAAGCGCCAAGCTGCTCAACTACGGCCTGCAGTTTTACGATACGCCCAAGGTATATAGCAACGGCCAGACGGTGCAGACGCTGAAAGTCTGGAAAGGCCAGGCGCCAGAGGTCAAAATCGGCTTCAATCGCGATCTGTATCTGTCAGTCCCCAAAGGCCAGGCAGGTAAAATCAAGGCCAGCCTGACCACCCAGCAGCCGCTGATTGCACCGATTTCTGCCGGCCAGGCAGTGGGCAAGATCAAGCTGGAACTGGATGGCAAGGTATTGGGTGAATATCCGGTGGTATCACTGGCAACCGTGGGCCAGGCAGGCTTTTTCGGCCGGACCTGGGACAGCCTGCGCCTGATGCTGAAATAAGCTGCGACAACACAGGCCAGCAGCTGAAAATACTGGCTTGTGCGAATCACTCGGCTTTTGCGGGACACGCACTATTATTAATGGGTGTTTAATTTTTCTGCCGGACCAAGATGACCGAGCCAACCCTGATTTCGATTCGCGGAGCTGTACCGCATGACGTACCCGAGTTGTGGCATTTGTGCCAGCAGCTCGGCTTTGAGATCAGCGAATCGCAGTTGGCAGACAACCTGATGCGGGTGCTGCGCAATCCAGAAAAGACGGTGCTGGTTGGTACCGATGATCAGGGTAAAGTGCTGGCCTGGGCCGGCCTGGAACTGCGCGCCTTGCTGGAAGCACCGCCGATGGTGGAAATCACCGGTTTTGTGGTGGATGAAGCCGTTCGCGGCCATCGTGTTGGCAGCCTGCTGCTGGCTGCAGCCGAGGGCTGGGCATCACGCCGGGGGGTATCTACGGTGGTATTCCGTTCCAACGTGATCCGTCACGAAGCACACCACTTTTACCTGCGCCACGGCTATTTTGTCAGCAAGACGCAGCATGTATTGATGAAGCGATTGTCGGAGACGCCATGATTTATCTGAACGGTGAATGGCAGCCCCTGAGCGGTGCCAGGGTTTCGGTGCTGGATCGGGGCTTTCTGTTTGCCGATGGTGTTTATGAAGTGGTGCCAGTGTATTCGCGCCACGCGTTCCGTCTGGATGAACACCTGCAACGACTGCAGACCAGCCTTGATAGTATTCGCCTCACCAATCCGCTTAGCGCCACAGAATGGCGCGACCTCGTGTTGCAGGCCATCACCAGGCAGGATTTCGACGACCAGCAGGTGTATCTGCAAGTCACCCGCGGCTGTGGCCCGAATCGCGACTTCCCCTTCCCTGCTCCAGCCAAGCCAAGCACGCTGATTTACCCGATGCCGCTGATCACCGCCAGTGCAGAGCTCAAGGCACAAGGCGTGAGCGCAATCAGCCGTGAAGACTACCGCTGGCTACGCTGCGACATCAAATCACTGGCTCTGCTGGCCAACGTGTTATTGCGCAATGAAGCCCTTGATATTGGCTGTGCCGAAACCATATTGATTCGCGATGGCTATCTCAGCGAAGGTGCCGCCAGCAATATTTTTGTGGTGAAAAACGGTGTGTTATTGTGCCCGCCCAAATCGCACCTGATGTTGTCCGGCATCACCTACGACGTCGTGCTGGAGCTGGCAGCAGCCAACGCCATTCCAGTGGAAGTACGGCCAGTCAGCGATGGTGAATTGCGCAATGCCAACGAAATCTGGATGACCTCCAGCACCCGCGAGATTCTGCCGATTACCCGGCTTGATGATGTAGCAGTGGGCAATGGCCGGCCCGGCCCGCTGGCAGCGCGCATGGACGCGCTGTATCAGGCCTTCAAACACAATGTATTGCGCCAGGGAGGCGCGTCATGACTCAGCAACAAGAATCCCTGATTGAATTCCCCTGCCGCTTTCCCGTCAAAGTAATGGGGGCGCATTCCGAAGATTTCCATCAGGTGGTGCTGGAAATCGCCCGGAAACATTCGCCGGAAGTCACCGTTGCCGACCTGGAAATGCGGGTAAGCAAGAATGGCAATTACCTGGCAGTTACCGTTACCATTTATGCAGTTTCAAAAGCCCAGCTCGATAATTTGTATATGGACCTGACCAGCCACCCGCTGGTGAAAGTCGCACTCTAGGAAAGACATGCACCGCGAGGTTACCGTTTCTGCCAGCACCAGCCAGACCTCGCCGTTTGTGATTCGCCAGCTCGGACTGGTGGATTACGAATCGATCTTTGCCGCGATGCAGGCCTTCACCGCAGCACGCCAGCCGGATACGCCCGACTAGTTGTGGGTGCTGCAACACCCGCCGGTCTTCACTCAGGGGCTGGCCGGCAAGCCGGAACACATCCTGCAGCTGACTCCGATCCCGATTGTGCAGACCGACCGTGGTGGCCAGGTCACCTATCACGGCCCCGGCCAGCTGGTGGTGTACCTGCTGCTTAAACTCGATCATTACCAGCTGTCGATCCGCGAACTGGTGCGCGCCATC
>JAUPTR010000209.1 GCA_030917985.1 Pseudomonadota bacterium
CTGGACACCGCTGGTGCGCAACACCATCCGCCGGCAGGCCGCCAAAGGCCTGGCGCAATTCCGGGCGCGCAAGGCGGCGGACTAAACGTCCGCGCCAACGATTCTGCTACCGCTCACCTGTTTTGGTATCTATATTGTGGTGAAGCAACCACTTGGAGTTTTACCCATGTTCGGCAGCAAACACCTGCAAAAAATCGCCTCGCTGGAGCAACAACTGGATCGGGCCAATGCAGTGCTCAGGGCACTGGATCGTTCCACCGCGGTGATCGAGCTGGCACTGGATGGCACGATTCTGACTGCCAACCAGAACTTCTGCGCAACCATGGGTTATCGTAGCGACGAGCTGCAGGGGCAGCATCACCGTCATTTGTGCCACGACAGCTTCACCAGCAGCGCCGAATACACGACGCTCTGGTCACGCCTGCGCGCTGGCGAGTTTTATCAGGGCACCATCAAACGGCGTCACAAAAACGGCCAGGATGTCTGGCAGGAGGCCAGCTACAACCCGGAAACACACGCCCGCGGCAAAATCCGCCATGTAGTGAAAAGTGCCCATGAGGTCAGTCAGCAGTTGGAAGAAGCATCACGCATGCGCGCCATGGTTGAGGCCATTGAGCGTTCGATGGCCGTAATCGAGTTTTCGCTGGATGGCATCGTGCTGCGTGCCAACGATAATTTCCTGCGTACCATGGGTTATCTCCCGGAGCAGGTTGTCGGCCAGCACCACCGTATGTTTTGCCGCAGCGTTTTCGCCCAGAGCCAGGAGTACAGCCGCTTCTGGGCAAATCTGGGGCGTGGTGAATTTGTGTCCGGGCAGTTTGCCCGCGTCGACAGCCGTGGCCAGGAGATATGGCTGGAGGCCAGTTACAACCCGGTGTTTGGCCCGGATGGCAAAGCCAGCAAAATCGTCAAATTTGCCAGCGATATCACTCAACAGGTACAACGCCATCAGGCCGAAAAACAGAGTGTTGCCACCGCCTATGATGTCGCTCAGGAAGCCAGGGAAATATCTCAAAGCGGCGAAAGCATCATTCTCGATACTGTGGCAAAAATGCAATCGATTGCCGACATTGTTGGCCAATCGGCCAATCTGGTGAGTGCGCTGGGCGAACAAACCACGCAGATCAACTCGATTGCCAACACCATCAAGGAAATCGCCGATCAGACCAATCTGCTTGCACTGAACGCGGCAATCGAAGCCGCACGCGCGGGTGAAAGCGGCCGTGGCTTTGCGGTGGTGGCGGACGAGGTGCGGCAACTGGCGGAACGCACCACCAAATCCACAGGTGAAATCGGGCAAATGATCGAGCGCATCCAGGCAGAAACCGCTTCGGTGGGCAACAGCATGAACAGCGGCCTGGGTGCAGTGGCACAAGGCGTGAATCTAGCCAATAACGCCGGCGAGGTGATCAAACAGATGCGTGATGGCGCCAGCCGCGTGGTAGCGGTTATCCAGGAACTATCGGACACAGTTTCCGGCAGCGATTAAGGCCGCCGCAAGCGGCTGGATCGAGCCTCAACAGCGAAACGCTCAGCACGCTCACCGGCAAGCCCCCGCATCACAAGCTGGCGCTTGCCGTACAATAGCGCCTTAGCCATTCCGCCAGTGCTTGCTGGCTTACATATCCATGTCGGTTTTTTCTTTTCTCCGTAGTCAAAGCCTGCTGTTCCTGATTGCACTACTGGCCAACACTGCGACGGCGCAAGCCCCCGCAGACGAGCCCGGCGACAGCGCCAGCTGGTTCCATTCCACCGAAGACGGCCAATTGGACGTAAGCGGCTTTCTCGATCAAACCTATGGTTTTCTGCCGGTGGTGATACCGATCACCGAGCCGGCAGTGGGGTATGGCGCCGCGGGCGCACTGGCATTTATTGATCGCAAGGAGTCGGGCCGTGGAGCCGGATTCGGTCGGCCGGACATCACCATTGCCGGCGGGCTGGGCACGGAAAACGGCACCCGTGGCTGGTTTGCCGGTGATATGCGGCACTGGCGGGATGATCGCATACAATCCTTGCTCGGGGCAGTCAAAACCAGCGTTTATCTCGATTATTACGGCACAGGCGAAGCGGGCCGCGTGAATCACCCGCCGCGCACCTATGCGCTTGATGTGTCCGGGGCGCTGGCGCTCGGGCGTTTTCGCCTGGCCGATTCGCCCAACTGGCTGGGACTGGGCTATGTGCTGGCCAACACCAGTGTCAAATTCGACATCCCGGTGGACGCACCCATTCCGGAGCGCAATTTACGCCTGGGCGGTGTACTCGCTTCTGTATCACACGATTCGCGCGACAATCTGTTTACTCCGCTGCGCGGCTATTATCTGGAGCTGTCGGGCGCATTCATGGACCAGGCTTTCGGCAGCGATCTCAACGCCAGCCGCTACACATTGCTGGGCATGCAGTATTTCGCCCTGCATCCGCAATGGTATCTGGCCCTGCGGGAAAGTCTCTCGACCAATGTCGGCGAAACACCGTTTTATCTGCAACCGTTTGTGATGATGCGCGGCGTGCCGGCGATGCGTTATCAGGGCGAAAAGGTGGCGCAACTGGAAACCGAGCTGCGCTGGCAGTTCTGGCAGCGTTACAGTCTGGTTGGTTTTGTGGGTAGCGGCGCAGCACAGGATCAACTGCAACAGTTCACCCGCAGCACCGTGGTCACCGCCGGGGGAGCCGGCCTGCGTTATGAAATCGCCCGCAAATACGGGCTGCATGCCGGGTTTGACATAGCCTGGGGCCGCGATGGCAGTGCTGTCTACATTCAGGTGGGGAGCGCCTGGATGCGCCCCTGAACACCCCCTGCCCTGCAAGGCAATACCGGAGCGCCCTGCAGCCGCGCCTGCGAGCCGCATCCAGAGCGGCCTGCAGCCTCAGGCGAATTCCGGCACGCCGGAGCCGTTGACACAGTCAAGCTGACGCAGCGTCTGTTTAAGGGTTTCGATCTTGGCACGCGATGGACGAATGAACTTCAGTCCGGCGCGGAAGGGGTAAGTCCAGCTGCTCTTGCCAGCAAACACGATTTTGCCGGCCAGCGTCAGATATTGCGGCAAACCCTGCCAGTCTTCCATTTCCAGCGTTAGCGTGCAGGTGGCACCTACCGGCAACGGGCTATCTCCCACCAGGCCGATACCGATGTCGGAGACTTCGGTGGCATGAAGGGAGGTCGGGCCATTTTGCCCGTCCAGCGTCAGTTCGGCACGCCAGAATACAAACGTCCGGGGATAGCGGCGGCGTTCTTTGATCATTGTCTCATCCCTAATATTATTTTTTGGCGCACTACGATAGTGCATTCAGCCAAAGCCGCAAAATGGTTTCGCAACGTCGCATATGGACAACATCAGCACAGGCAAGTTCAACAAAAAGTGGCTGGCAGCCTGCCTGAAGTGAAACCGGACAGCGGCGGCAACGGGAAACAAGGTCAGCCTTGCCTGCCCGGCCCACGACGATCGCTCAAATCCGACAGTCTGCTAGACTTAAGGAAGCGCTGATTTATTCTGTGAGCGGGATGAAGTGCAAGGAGCCCGGCGCGCAGAAAGCGAGACATATCATGAAGATAGG
>JAUPTR010000210.1 GCA_030917985.1 Pseudomonadota bacterium
AACTGAACTACCGCTCCGCAGCGGTAAAACACTTTTCTTGGTGGGCGCTGACGGAGTCGAACCGCCGACATTCTGCTTGTAAGGCAGACGCTCTACCAACTGAGCTAAGCGCCCTCTCGAAAAGAGGCCGAATTAAAACATGCCGGCCGGGGCGGGTCAACACCTGTCGCCGCTTTTTTTACAAATTTTTTAAAAAAGTGCAAAACGTGCTGATTGTGTCGTGATTTGTGCGGGTATTGGCTGTCTCTGGCCGATTTGCGTGCTATTCCATAAGTGCCTGGGCAAATGCTGGTTATAATTATCCGCAAGGCAATGAAACATCTTCTTCATTTGTTTGTCATACAATGGCTAATGGTTGTGATATATCCCGCTGAGAGAATGGATTGTCGTTTGTGTTGAACATAAAGTCGGCGATACGTGCGCTGAATGTCGTATTGGTGGTATCGATTACCTGGCTTGCCGCCGATCTGACATGGCGTGTACTGAGCCCGCTGCCGGAATTGCCCGCCACTGCCTCGGGTGTGGTCAAGGCGCCTGCGGCTGCAACGGTTGATACGGCCAGCATTGCACGCTTGTTTGATGCCGCCGCCCCCGGTGCCAGCGCGTCTTCCTTGCCATACAAGCTGCGTGGTGCAATCGGTGCCGGGCAGGGGCGTAGCGCTGCGGCCATTTTCAGTGGTGGCGGGGCCAAGGATGTGGTGGTGCTGGTGGGTGATGAGCTGCAGTCGGGCGTTAAGCTGCTTGCGGTTAACGGCGAGGGTGCGCTGGTCGACAACAATGGCCGGCAGGAACGCATCGAGCTTGATGCTAAGCCTGCCCTGATACTGGATGCACCGCAAAGCCCTCTCCCCGGCAACCTGATCCGGCCTGCCGGGCAACCGCCGGCATCGCTCAGGGGGACGGGAACGGCACAGACATTGGCTGTGAACATGCCGCGTGCCAAGCTGGTTGGCGCGATGCAAAGCGGCAATGTGGCGGAATGGGCTGCCGGCCTGCGCAGTGATCCGCGCAAGGGTATCCGCGTTGAGCCCGGATCGGCACCCGGTCTGGTGCAGACCCTGCAGCTGCAGACTGGCGATGTGTTACAGCGGATTAATGGCCGCCAACTGTCGCAGCCGGGGGACATTACCCTGGTTTACAATGAGTTTTCCCAGAAAAATAAGATCCAGCTGGAGCTGTTGCGGAACGATCGCCCGTTGGTGCTTGATTACACCCTGCAGCCCTGATTGAAACGAATGAACATGGCCCACTCCCTTCCCGTCAAGAAACTGTTGCTGTCGTTGTTGCTGGCGTCAAATCTGACTTTTGCTGCTGACGACAAAGTCATGCTGAATTTCGTCAATGCGGATATCGAATCCACCATCAAGGCAGTGGGATTGATTTCCGGTCGCAATTTTGTCATTGACCCGAGGGTGAAGGGGAATATCAATATCGTTTCTTCAACGCCCGTGCACAAAGACCTGGTTTATCCGATCCTGTTGTCTTCCTTGCGCCTGCAGGGCTTTGCTGTAGTCGAGTCTGCGGGATTGGTGAAAGTGGTGCCGGAAGCCGATGCCAAGCAACATTTCAGCGCGACCAGCGACAAGAATCTCACTGTCAGTGGTGATCGCATCATTACCCAGGTTTATCCGCTGAAATATGAGTCAGCAACGCAGCTGGTGCCTATCCTGCGGCCCATGGTGACACCGAATAATGTGATTGCTGCCTATAACGGTGCCAATACCTTGGTGATCACCGATTATGCCGACAATATCAAACGTCTCAACAAGATCATTGCGTCGATTGACCAGCCCTCGGCTGCCGACTATTTCACCATCAACCTGAAACACAGTTCAGCGATTGATATTGCCGCTGCGATCGCACGCATGGTGCCGGAGATTGGCAGCGTTGGCATGTCCGGCCAGCCGGTGGTGCCGGCCACCGGTGCCGAAGGGGTGCGTCGTAGCGCAGTTGTGGCTGATCCACGCAGCAATAGCTTGCTGGTACGGGCAGAAACATCGGCTGCAGCGCAGAATGTACGGCGGCTGGTGGATTTGCTCGACCAGCCCGCCGCAACCAGTGGCAATATCAATGTGGTGTATCTGCGTAACGCCGATGCTGTGAAACTGGCTCAGACGCTGCGTGCGGTTGTCAGCGGCCAGGATGGTGGCAACGCGGTTTCGTCCACCTCATCGCCTGCTACCAGCACTACAGGCACGCAGGCGGGGAGCGCGAGTTTTAGTGCCGCCTCGTCGTCGAATAACACGCCATCAGGTGGTGGCATGATTCAGGCAGATGCGGCTACCAACGCGTTGATCATTACTGCGCCAGACTATGTGTATCGTAATCTGCGGGCGGTTATCGACAAGCTGGATGTACGCCGGGCCCAGGTTTATGTCGAGGCGCTGATTGTCGAACTGGGCACTGATGATGCCTCCGAGTTCGGTTTTCAGTGGCAGACCGCGGAAGGCGCAATCGATAGCAGTAAATACGGTGCCGTGGGGGGCACCAATTTTGGCTCTACTGGCCAGAATATCCTTGGCGCGGTAACCAACCCCTTGAGCATGGGGCAGGGGCTATCCATCGGTGTGGCCAAAGGCACGGTCACTTATATGGGTCAGGAAATCCTCAACTTGGGGGTGTTGGCGCGCGCGCTGGAATCAAATCGAATGGGTAACGTGTTGTCCACGCCTAATCTGCTGACACTGGATAACGAAGAAGCAAAAATCATCGTTGGCCAGAACGTACCGTTTATTACAGGCACCCAGGCAAGTACCGGCAGTAACCCTAATCCGTTTCAGACTGTTGAACGCAAGGATGTCGGTATCACGCTCAAGATCAAGCCGCAGATATCCGAAGGTGGCGGGATTACCATGCAGGTGTATCAGGAAGTGTCCAGTGTCGACGAGAACAAGATTGCCGGTAGTGTGGATTTGACCACCAAGAAGCGCACCATCGAATCCAAGGTGCTGGTGGATGACGGGCAGTTGATCGTTCTGGGTGGCCTGATCGAGAAACAGGTGTCGCAAAGCACCGGCAAGGTGCCGTTGCTGGGCGATATTCCACTGTTGGGCGCGTTGTTCAAGTACGACAGCCGCAGTGCCAAGAAGGTGAACCTGATGGTGTTCCTCAAGCCGGTTGTGATGAAGGATGGTGCGGCGTCGGCAAGCCTGTCGGGAGATCGTTATTCCTACATTCGCAGTGAGCAACAGGCGTTCCGTCTGCCGGATTCGGTAATTCTCAAGCCCGCTCCCGAGATCGTTTTGCCTGAGTTGCAAACGGGCAAGCCGAAGGTGGCTGCGCCTGATGCCATTGACAGCAAGCAGGGCAGTCGCTGATGGCAGAGCCGAGGATTCCCTACCATTTTGCCAAGGCAAAGGGCGTTGTTTGTCTGGGTGTTGAGGATCAACTGGCACGTATTGTTGTTCGCGATGATGCCAGCCCGCTGACCTTGTCGGAAATACGCCGGGTATTTGCCCTGCCACTACACACCCTGATGGTGGGGGTAGAGGCGTTTGACGCTTACCTGGCCCAGGTCTATAGCCGATCTGATCAACAGGCTGCAGCGGTGATCGAGGGGGTTGAGCAGGATTATGACTTGTCGCGTCTGGCACAGGAGGTGCCCGAAGTCGAGGATTTGCTTGAAAGTGAAGACGACGCGCCAATCATCAAGCTGATCAACGCCATTCTCACCCAGGCGCTGCGCGAGCACGCATCTGACGTGCATATCGAGCCTTTTGAAACCCGTTCCGTGGTGCGTTTTCGCATCGATGGCCGCATGAAGGATGTCATCGAGCCGCGGCGTGCGCTGCATGCTGCACTGGTGTCGCGTATCAAGGTGATGGCAACGCTGGATATTTCGGAAAAACGTTTGCCGCAGGATGGTCGCATCACCTTGCGTATTGCTGGTCGGCCCGTAGATGTGCGGGTGTCGACGCTGCCTACCGGTCACGGGGAGCGTGTGGTGCTGCGTTTGCTGGACAAGTCCGCCGGGCGAATGAGTTTTGCCCGCCTGGGTATGGATGCCGCGCTGCAATCACGACTGGAGACACTGATTGCCCAGCCGCACGGCATTGTGCTGGTAACCGGGCCGACCGGCTCAGGTAAATCCACCACACTTTATGCGGCGCTGTCGCAAATGGATGCCACATCGACCAATATCATGACGGTTGAAGACCCGATTGAATTCGATCTGGACGGTGTTGGCCAGACGCAGGTGAATCCACGCATTGACATGACTTTTGCCCGGGCGCTGCGGGCGATACTGCGCCAGGACCCGGATGTGATCATGATTGGTGAAATCCGCGACCTGGAAACTGCTCAAATTGCCGTACAGGCATCGCTGACAGGCCATCTGGTGCTGGCGACCCTGCATACCAATGATGCTGCCAGCGCAGTAACACGCCTGGTGGACATGGGGATTGAGCCCTTCCTGCTGGCATCCAGCTTGCTGGGCGTGCTGGCCCAACGTTTGGCACGCAATCTCTGCCCGGAGTGCAGGCTTCCGCATCGGGTGAGCGTCAGCGAGCAGGAAATGCTGGGCGTGGATGCGCAGATTTATGCCGCCGCTGGTTGCCCGCATTGCGGGCATACCGGCTATAAAGGGCGTAGTGGAATCTATGAACTGCTGGCGGTGGATGAGCCAATGCGGCGCCTTATCCATGACGGCGCGCCTGAGCAGCAACTGCGCGACATGGGTAATGCTGCCGGGATGATGAGCCTGCGCCAGTATGGTGTGCAGAAGGTGCTGGCCGGGCAGACCTCGCTGGAAGAGGTGTTGCGCGTGACACGTGACGCCTGATGTTTTGTGAACGAGTGTTTACAAAGTTCCCTGCATGTCGATAATATGGCTTCGTTTTTTATCTTCTGTTTGCCATGCTGAACTTTTTACCTGCCCCTTTGATCGGTGTTATTGCTTCTCTGCTGCTTGCGCTCAATATTGCTACCTGTGCGGTGTTCCTGTTTTCGTTTTCGCTGATCAAGTTGCTGATTCCTGTAACAGCGATCCGGATTCAGTTGAACAAGGTGCTGGTGTTTCTCGGTGAGCACTGGATCTACGGCAACAATGCATGGATGGCACTGACACAGCGTG
>JAUPTR010000211.1 GCA_030917985.1 Pseudomonadota bacterium
CAGGCCAGCCGTTTGCTTGCATGGCCCCTGCAAAATTCAGCCACTGACTGAACGATACCGCCTCGAAGCTCAACTTGACACGCCGGGGTGACAGGGTTTGCTTGTTTGCCGGCACAATACCGGACGCACCGCCAGCCTGTGCCAGCACCTGCTCCACATCCAGCATGGCTGCTGCCGGCGCCCCCCCCAGTTGGGCGGTCAGCTGCTGCACGGTCTGCAAGGTTTGTTGCTGGCGCGGCAATAATTTGGCAAGGCGTGTGCGCGCATCAAGCAATGGCTGCCACAAAAGAAGATACAGCAATGCGAGTATCAAAAAGGCAGCGCCGCCCCCCAAAATCAGCCGCTCACGCTCAGTCAGCTTTGCCCAGTACTCTCGCATGGCCTGCATCAGCGGGCATCCTTCAATAGTAGGGCCACATTGTAAGCACCATTGGAAACCACACCATTCTTGCGCTCGACCTGCAAACCCGCATTTGCCAACCGCTGCTGCAAAGCTTCTGCCTGCGCGGCATCCGGCAGCGACAATTCAATCAACGCCGTGCCATCGGCATAGTGAAAACGGGTCAGGCTTGACGACCCCAGCTGTGCTGCGAGCAACTGCGCCAACGCCGCCCAGCCAACCGCCCCGTTGCGGGATACATCCTGCTGCTTGCGCTGCAACTGTGCCACCGGGTCAACCAGGGGGCCAACGGGAATCACTTTTCTTGCCTCTGCCTCTATCGCGGCGCTGATCCGGGTGTACTGTCGATCCAGACGCCACCAGTCAACCACAACCGATGTGGCGTAAAGCAAGATCAGCGCAGAGAGCAGCATCGCTGGCAGACGGTAAACACGCCAATCAAAAGTGGCGACAGAAGAACGGGCAAAAGCCCCCTGCAGCAGATTGATGGCGCCGGCGTTGAGCGGCGCAACTCGCCAATCCCATTCAGGGTGAGATTGCAGATCGATACCCAGCTCGCCTTGCCAGCCCGCCAATAGCGCAATATCCAACCCCTGCGCCACATATACCTGCAGACTTTGCGGCCGCGTTATTGCCTGGCGCAACGCCAGTTGCAACTCAACCGGTGGCGTGGATTCAAAATCAAAACTGAAGGTACTCTGGGCGGCACGGGCACAGGCATCGCCCGGCATCAACAAGACATGCCAAATATCCTGCCGATCAGATGGCAGACAATCAAGCACACTCACCACCCGCCGTGGCTGAATGGAAAACTCGGCCAGACGACGCAAAAGGTGCAGCAGATAATCCCTTGCCACCATTGCAACCGCCACACTATCACCCTGCAATACGCCAGCAGCAAGGTGGCTGCCATCGGGAGGCGTCAGCTGCTCGTCTTCCAATGCAAACGGCAGAATTTTTGATAGTTGCCGGCGCGAAGCGGCAGGCATCGTGAGTTGCCGATAAACCAGACGAGAGGCAGGCAACAGGACTTCTACGTCACGCGTCTGCGCCCATTGACCGGGATCGCCCTGGCCTTGCGCCAGAACGCAATTCGCCGAATCCAGGGCAACCCACTGCCACTCGGATCCGGCGACGGAAACATCGGAAAAGACTGCGATGCGGAGGCGGTGCAAAAAAATCCAGACTATTTATTATTGATCAGAACCCTGGAACGGGTGCCGGAAAAGTCCATACCGCCACCACCCATCCCACCCAGCGTATTTCCGCCAAAAATCTGTGAACCGTTACCCTGGCCAACCTGCAATCTGACGTCACCACCCGTGCCGGCAACCACTTCCTTCCAAGCATCACGTGAAGCATCATAGTTCGGCAAGGCCTGGCGATCCAGCGACTGCTTGTCGGTATTTTCCTTGTTCAGGTAATCATTCACGCCAGAAGCCGATTGACGCAAGGAAGCGCGCATTTCTGCGATTTCCTCTTCGGTTTTCTTCTGATCCTTCTCGCTGGTTCGTGCGTAGAAAATTCCGTTGTTATTCAGACCGGACACATCGGACAACGACGAGTCGTCCAGCGGCGATACATCGGCAAAGGCAAAACCAGCCAGCAAACTCGCGGCAACGATACTGCAAATCCTGTAAATGTTCATCCTCATGGCTCCCTTCTTTAACTTAAGTGGGGTGGGCCTCATGCTTATAGTTTTTTCCGCCCACTCTGTATATTACGCCTACCGGAGCAAAATAAAAATACCAAACGAATATTATTTGAATGATTCGGCGGCACCGCCAGACTGTTCGGACAAGTCACTGCGCCGCATCCACAAAACCCGGGGGAAAGTCCCGCTGACCGTCTGGCTATCACGGGACAAAAGCGAGCTGTACGCCACCGTTACATTACCAAACCGCGCTTGCGTGACGGCCTCGAAATAATCCGTCCTGACGTCGACCAGACGGGGCTGAATCCTGTCACGTACATCTTCGGGCACTGCCAGACGTAACATTTCCAGATTTTCAAACGGTTTGTCCTGCCGCTGCAGAAGTATCGCCTGCGCGGCTTCGGCACCAACCAGGGATCGCAACACAACTTCAGACGCAAAATTCACGTTCACCGGAACCGGCTCTGCAGTTGGGGGCAGTACCGTCACATACGGGCGGAGCACTGCCACAACCTGATGCGTGAATCCCTTGATGCGATACAGGTTATTAATGTCGGTCAGCGCCTGATTTGCCGCACGATAAGGCTGCGGCAGACTCAGATAATAGTCATCTTCCGGCCCCCCATCCGCACGCTGGGTTTGCCCCGGGTCGATCCACGCCAGAAGGTTCGGCAACAGTTCGGCCGGCAGCTGCAACTGACGGAACAAGGTGCGGCAGGATTCAACCCAATCCTCGTTGGGCTGCCCGCTACTGCCAAGCAGATTATTCAGGTTGAAACGTCCTTGCAAATCACGCACCAGACCACCGGCAGAGCCTTGTTCGACCGGAATATTGCTGATTGGCACGGCCCAGGCTTTACCGGGATAGTCATATTTATTGCCATCCCGCCGCCGATCATCATTGAGCTCGGCCCTCACCAGACTTAATGCGGCACGGGCGATCCCCTTTGCCTGAGCCATGTTCAGCTGGTTTTCCACCGTGCGCAGCCAGAGCTGCTGGCGCCAGGCGATAAAACCGGTAGCGGCGGTTACCAGCGCCACCACCAGCAATGCGGTAATCACTGCTACGCCGCGCTGCCTCATGGCAAAGCCACCAGACGGCGAACTTTTTCACCACCGGACAAGGTCAGTACCCACTGCACCGCGCGGGGCAAGGCTTTGTTATCAGCGGGTTCCCACTTGTTTTCCCAGACACCCTGCTCATTCAGGAACGCCAGTTCGAAAGCCTTGATATCGTTGAGCAAAACATGCACATTCGGGCCGGTGCGCGGCGGTAAATCAAGTGCGGGCCAAAGCAGCAGTTCCAGACGACCTTCTCGCAGACGATACCCCACCCGCGTCAGATCAGCGGCAACCCCAGTGCTACCGCCAGCACCCATGCGCACCAGGCTGAGATTGGCGTCATCCGCGCCGACCAGTTGCGGATGCCCCAGCAAAGGCGCGCGCAATGTGCCAAAGCTGTCGCGCACCGGGCGACTGACGGCCTGAGCAATATCTTCCTCCATACGCCCCAGCACCAGGGTCAACTCGCGCCATTTGCGGTTTTCTGCCTCAATGCGCTCGCGCACGGCAAAAATCTGGTTCAAACCGCTATAGGCCACGGCAGACATGACCGCGAACACGATCAGCGCCACCAGCAACTCCAGCAGCGTAAAGCCGCTTTGGGCGTGTGACGCCGCGACCTGCCCACGCGGCCGAGATAGCACTGGCTTTTTAACGAATACTGGTAAGATAGCCAATGAGGCGTGCCGAGGCATAGTCAGTCTGATTGTTGGCAAAAACACTGATTTCGATACGGCGGAATCGGGCATTGGGTGTACCGCTGATATCTTCTCGCCAGTTGAATTGAATACCACCCATCTGTTCGCTGCCGGTTTGTGACCCGAGTTCGGGAAAATCACGGCGGGCAATATGCTCCTGCAGCCGGTTTTGTGCCAGCCAGCCGGCAACCAGATGTTCTTTCAGCGTCGCCGCATTATCGATCAGGCCAGTCGTGGCGCGCATCGCCGCTGCCAGCGCTACAGCCAGAATCGCCAGCGCCACCAGCACTTCGACCAGCGTAAAACCGCTACCCTTGCGTGACCGCATCTTGACGACTCACTTGAACCCGGCCCAATACATCCGAGGCCAGCTCGAAAAGCCCGCCCTCACCCAAGAGCAGCACCTGAAACAGCTCATTAACGCCAGACGGCTGAAATACCAGTTTTCCGTCTTCCCCCTGCGGCTGCAAATTGACCTTGATCGCACCAAAGCTCACCCCGGCCGGCAATTCACGAGGCACCAGTACATCCACGCCAGTTAACGGCTGCCAGTCGGCATCCTTGCGAATCCAGAATTGATGTTTTCTCTCGGTG
The DNA here is from genome assembly GCA_030917985.1 of Pseudomonadota bacterium. Classification (GTDB taxonomy): domain Bacteria; phylum Pseudomonadota; class Gammaproteobacteria; order Burkholderiales; family SCOH01; genus CALMFQ01. The sequence goes on from JAUPTR010000211.1 coordinate 4,409, forward strand.
TGCGACCATGCAACCGGCTCGCTACGGGCAATCGCCTCATCCCGGGCGGCCTCAAACAATAATGCCAAGCGTTCCGCCTCCTGCTGCAATTGGCGATCCGCCGGTGGATCCATTCGCACCACAGCCAGAGACAAGACAATGCCGATAATGACCAGCACTACCAGAATCTCCAGCAAGGTAAAGCCTTGGCTGGCAGCCTGTCTGACTTGAGACCGATCTGCTGCGCCAGCGTTAGGGAAGCGCTGATTTATTCGGCGAGCGGGATGAAGTGCAAGGAGCCCGGCGCGCAGAAAACGAGACATATCATGAAG
>JAUPTR010000212.1 GCA_030917985.1 Pseudomonadota bacterium
ACCTGCGTTCACAGGCCCTTGGAAGACGCTGATTTATTGACTGCGCGGGCGAATTGCTGCGTCGCGCGGTGCTCGAAAGCTCGCCTATCCTCATGATATGTCTCGCTTTGACCAGCCACTTGGCGGCTTGCCGCCTAGTGGAATGGCCATGCAGCGCTCTGCGCGCCGGGCTCCTTGCACTTCATCCCGCTCGTCGAATAAATCAGCGCTTCCCTAGCGGGCCAGTACGCTTGCCTACTCCGGCATCGGCCAGCATCGGCAACAGACAGCAATGGTCGAGATGCGCGTGAGTCAGCAAGACTTGCCTGATCGCCAGCAGTTGTGCCAAATCCAGATCGCCCACACCACTGCCGGCGTCAATCAGGGTGTGCTCGTTCAGCAGCAGGCTGCTGGTGCGCCTTGGCCCACCCAGCCCGGCACTGCAACCGAGCACGGTGATCTGCATCAGTCCTGATCCGCCTCGCCTGCAGACTTGTGTGGCGTGGTTTTGCCGGCAGCAGCTTGCGGTCGCTCTGCGCTTGCTGCCTTGGGTTTGTTTTTTGGCCTGGCCAGCGGCGCATCCGGGTCGATCACCTGGTCTTCCACCGATTCTTCGTTGGCAACAAAATGCAGTGCCATTTCAAACGCCGATTTGGTGAACTCCAGTACCTTGTTGAAGCCCTCATCCGACAGCTGGCGCACGGCATCGTGGCGGCGGTAGATGTTGATGAATTCGCGCTCGCGCTCGAAATGCAGAATCCAGCGGCCCACGCCCCAGTCATCAAGCATCGCGCCCAGATCCGGGTAATAACAGCGGATCAGCTTCAGGGCCACCGGCACCGGGTCGTGCCGCGCCAGCACCGAGGCCAGCCGCACGATCAATTCGAACGAGAGTGTGGCGGTGCCGTTTTCCACGGCTTCCAGCAGGCTCTTGTCTTTGAGGTTGATTTCCTGCGCCAGTTCATCCAGCGTCACACCCGCTACTTCGCGCAATTCACGGAAGGTCTTGCCCGCTTTTTCCAGCACATCGGCCTGATCCTGCTTGAGCAACATGGCTTTGCCAACCCGCAACGGCAGTTCGGTTTTCTTCACCACAAAATTGATGGCGCTGCCGGCCATCGATCCGGGCAAATCCATCAACCGGCTGATCAGCGATGGCTCTTCAATGTCTTTCGGCGGCAGTTTTTTCAATGTGCGCACCGCTGGTTTGGGGGCCGGCGGTACTTCAATGACGGGTGGCGCAGCAGGTGGCACCGGCTTTGCGGCAGGTTTGGCTGCGGTTGCCTTTCTGGTGCCACCGGCTGCGGGTTTGCCGTTGCGCGGCGGGGTACGTTTGCGTTTGATTTCTTCAGCCATGTTTTCCTCGCTTCAAGCGGTTCTCGACAGCCCGTGCTGCCGCACAATTGTTGTCACTATAGCCTGTTGGCATAGGAGCGCGCATCAATGGCCAAACAACCAGGCCAGCAGGCGTCCGGACAGATAGGCGCCACCCACCCCCAGGGTTGCGGCCAACGCGGTGCGCACTGCGGCATCGCGTGCATCTGCTCCCGCCTGCCGGGCGCGCTGCCAGCCTAGCCAGGGCAGCAGCACAATTGCCACCAGCAGCAGTGCCAACAGCCGGTAACGCACCGGTACCAGGCTGCCTGCCACAATCGGCGCCAGCGCCCCGCTGGCAAAAGCCAGCAGCAGGCAGGCGCCACGCCACATCGGCCGCACTTGCGGCAGCGGCACCAGGTTCAGGCGCCGGCACAGCGATTCATCCAGAAAACGATCCGGGTCGAGCAACAAGGCTGCCGCGCGCTCCGGGCCAACACCCACATGGCTCAACCATTCGGGCAAGTCACCGCCGGCTTCTTCCTGCTGTGCCGACCAATCCAGTGGCTCGTCGCGCAGCAGGCGGTTTTGCTGCGCCAGCGCCGGCACGCTGCGAAACACGCCGCGTAGTGCAACGTAAACCCCGCCGAAGGCAAGGCAGGCGATACCCGCCACTTGTGCCAGCCCTGATTCAGGGCGGGCCACACCCATTGCCGTCATCAGGCACACATTCACCAGCAGGGCTTCGTAGGCGGCCAGCAGCATGGCTTCTGCGGTTTTTGGCCAGAGCCGCGCCACCGGGGCAGGGAAAGGCTCATGCTGCGCCAGGCGATAGGGCAGCAGGCCGGGCAGCTGCAGGCTGCGCAGCATGAGCCAGCGCGGCAGCAGTGGCAAATACGGCAAGAGCCCGGCCAGCAGGCGATCCACACCGCTGGCAGGCGGTATGTGCTCCAGTTGCAGCAACACCCGCTGGTCGGCAGCCCGCGCCAGTGCCAGAAACCAGGTCTGGCGCGGCGTGCCGGATTCGAGATCGGACAGGGCGCGATACAGGCAAGCAATGCGCCGGTCTCGGCGCAGGCTGGATAAATTGGACATGCCCACCACACATCAGCTCAGAGGCGCAGCACAACGCTGCCCGAGGACTATAACCAAATGGCCCGAGGCGATCCACTGCCCGCACACACAAAAAACCCCGGCATCAACCGGGGCTGCGTGCAAAAGCGGCAAGCGCCTGCAGGCGCTCAGAGGATGTCGAGATGATCAATCCCTTCCATCACGTCGCGGTTCTTCGAATCTTTGGAATCGAGCTTGATCTTCAGGCGCAGGTCGTTCACCGAATCGGCGTTGCGCAGCGCATCTTCGTAGCTGATCTGGCCGGTTTCGTGCAGGTCGAACAGTGCCTGGTCGAAAGTCTGCATGCCCAGCTCGCGCGATTTGGACATGATTTCCTTGATGCCGTGCACTTCACCCTTGAAGATCAGGTCGGAAATCAGCGGCGAATTGAGCATGATTTCCACTGCCGCAGCGCGTCCCTTGCCGGATTTGTGCGGAATCAGGCGCTGCGAGACAAACGACCGCAAGTTGAGCGACAAATCCATCAGCAACTGCTGCCGGCGTTCTTCCGGGAAGAAGTTGATGATCCGGTCCAGCGCCTGATTGGCGCTGTTGGCGTGCAGCGTGGCCATACACAGGTGGCCGGTTTCGGCAAAGGCAATGGCGTAATCCATGGTGTCGCGGTCACGAATCTCGCCGATCAGGATTACGTCCGGCGCCTGGCGCAGCGTGTTTTTCAGTGCCGCATGCCAGGATTCGGTATCCACCCCGACTTCGCGCTGGGTGATGATGCAGTTCTTGTGCTGATGCACATATTCCACCGGGTCTTCGATGGTGATGATGTGGCCGTAGGAGTTTTCGTTGCGATAACCGATCATCGCCGCCAGCGATGTCGATTTACCGGAGCCGGTGCCACCGACAAAAATCACCAGCCCGCGCTTGGTCATCGCCACGTCTTTCAGCACGGCAGGCAGCTTCAGTTGGTCAAAACTGGGGATTTCGGTGGTGATGGTACGCAGCACCAGGCCAATCCGGCCCTGCTGCACAAAGGCATTCACGCGGAAACGGCCAATGCCCGGCGGGCTGACGGCAAAGTTGCATTCCTTGCTTGCCTCGAACTCTTCCGCCTGCCGGTCGTTCATGATCGAACGCGCCAGCTCTTTGGTGTGCTGGGCCGATAATGACTGGTTTGATACCGGCGTGAGTTTGCCGTCGATCTTGATTGCCGGTGGAAAATCCGTCGTAATGAACAAGTCCGATGCACCTTTGCTGCGCATCAGCTTGAGCAGGTCGTGCATGAATTTCGTCGCTTGTTCGCGTTCCATCGTGCCTTGAATCCTGTCAGGTTGAGATAATCGCTGTCGATTATGTGGCTTTTACACGAATGAATCCTTGTTGGCAGCCTTGGTACGCGCCTCGCTCACCGACACGATATTGCGCCGCACCAGTTCTGTCAGGCATTGATCCAGTGTCTGCATGCCGACATTCTGCCCGGTCTGGATCGCCGAATACATCTGCGCAATCTTGGCTTCGCGGATCAGGTTGCGGATTGCCGGGGTGCCAATCATGATTTCGTGCGCCGCCACGCGACCATTGCCATCCTTGGTCTTCAACAGGGTTTGCGAGATCACCGCGCGCAGCGATTCGGACAACATCGAGCGCACCATTTCCTTCTCTGCGGCCGGAAACACGTCAACAATACGGTCGATGGTCTTGGCGGCAGAGCTGGTGTGCAGCGTGCCGAACACCAGGTGACCGGTTTCGGCGGCGGTCAGTGCCAGTCGGATGGTTTCCAGATCACGCATCTCACCCACCAGAATCACGTCCGGATCTTCACGCAGCGCTGATTTCAGCGCGTTGTTGAAGCCCAGGGTATGCGGTCCGACTTCGCGCTGGTTGATCAGGCACTTTTTCGATTCGTGCACGAATTCGATCGGGTCTTCCACTGTCAGGATATGGCCGTAGTCGTTTTCATTGATGTAATTGATGATCGCGGCCAGTGTTGTCGATTTACCCGAGCCGGTCGGGCCGGTGACGAGCACAATACCACGCGGGTTCTGTGCAATTTCGGTAAACACTTTCGGTGCATTCAGGTCTTCCAGCGATAAGACCTTGGACGGAATGGTACGGAACACTGCGCCGGCACCGCGATTCAGCACAAAGGCGTAGACGCGGAAACGTGCCAGATTCGGAATCTCGAAGGAGAAATCGCATTCCAGCGTTTCTTCATAAATCTTGCGCTGGCCGTCGTTCATGATGTCGTACACCATATCGTGCACATCCCGATGTTCCATCGGTGGCAGGTTGATGCGGCGCACATCGCCGTGCACCCGGATCATCGGCGGCAGGCCTGCTGACAGGTGCAAATCAGACGCCTTGTTCTTTACGGCAAATGCCAGCAGTTCGGAAATTTCCATCTATAATCCTCCGGGCCAAAACACGGGGCTGTGGCCGTCCTCGTCTTCAGAGTTGATTGTCAGCCAGATCAACGATAGCGCTGAAACGCGCTTCTGGCGGGCTCTATTAGAAAATAGAGATTTTCATTATGGGCACAATAAAATCCGCAATTCAAGGCGTGACCGAACGTATTCGCCAGGCGGCAATCACCGCCGGCCGCGATCCGGAATCAATCTCCCTGCTGGCCGTGAGCAAGACTTTTCCCGCCGAAAATGTGCGCGAAGCCTGGCAAGCGGGGCAGCTGGCGTTTGGTGAAAACTATGTGCAGGAAGGCGTCGACAAGATTGCCGAATTGGCGGATCTGCCGCTGCACTGGCATTTCATCGGCCCGCTGCAAAGCAACAAAACCCGCCCGGTGGCAGAAAATTTTGACTGGGTGCACAGCATCGAGCGGCTGAAAATTGCAGAGCGGCTGTCGGCACAACGCCCGGCCCATCTGCCGCCCCTGCAGGTTTGCATCCAGGTCAACGTCAGCGGCGAAGCCAGCAAAAGTGGCTGTGAATTTGCCGGGGTTCCGGCGCTGGCGGCTGCAATCCGCCAATTGCCACGCCTGCAGTTGCGCGGCCTGATGTGTATTCCGGAGCCCACCGAAGACCTGCAGCAACTGCGCGGCCAGTTCGCGGCGTTGCGCCAATGCCTGCAACAGCTTAACCAGAGCGGCTTGCAGCTGGATACCTTGTCCATGGGCATGTCGGCGGACATGGAAGTGGCAATTGCCGAAGGTGCAACCATGGTGCGGGTGGGCACCGCCATTTTCGGTGCCCGCAGCTACGCCCGGCATTAAGCAGCGGGCACTGCCGGGCAGCAGGCCGCGTGTGTTAGCATCGGCAACAATTTGAAGCAAAGGATGGTTTATCGTGCAGATCGTTTTTGTAGGCGGCGGCAACATGGCTACCGCATTGATCGGCGGCATGTTGCGCCAGGGTTTTGCCGCTGACGAAATCAGCGTGATGGAGCCGGATGCAGCCAAGCGCGATCAATTGCAGCAGGAGTTTGGCGTCAAGACACTGGCCAGCGTGCCTAGCGGCAGCCGCTTTGATGTCGTGTTGCTGGCTGTCAAACCGCAACAAATGAAAGCCGTAGCGCAGGAATGGGCGGGCGTTGCCGCTCAGGCACTGGTGATTTCGATTGCCGCCGGCATCCGCACGGATTCGCTGTCGGGCTGGCTCGGCGGCCATCAGCGCATTGTGCGCGTGATGCCCAATACGCCGGCACTGGTGCAAGCCGGTGTATCCGGACTGTTTGCCGATGCCAACGTACCGGCATCCGATCGTGCCGCGGCCGACAAGGTGCTGCGTGCGGTGGGCGAAGTGGTGTGGGTTGATACCGAAGCAAAAATCGATGCCGTCACGGCCATTTCCGGCAGTGGTCCTGCCTATGTCTTCTATTTCATCGAATCGCTGATGCAGGCCGGCACCGAACTGGGTTTTAGCGCCGAACAGGCACGGCAGCTGGCTTACGGCACCTTCGATGGCGCGGTGAAACTGGCTCTGGATAGCCAGGACGACGCAGCCACGTTGCGTACCAAGGTCACCTCCAAAGGTGGCACCACCGAGCGGGCATTGGCGACCATGGAGGCGGCGGGCGTCAAGGCAGCCATCATTAGCGGCGCGCAAGCGGCCTGCCAGCGCGGCAAAGAGCTGGGCGACGAATTCGGTAAGCTATAATCCTGCCATGCAACCACTTATCAGTGCTGTCCGCTTTCTGATTGAAAACATTGCCGGTTTTTTTGCGCTGGCCCTGCTCTGCCGGTTTTATCTGCAGGTTGCACGCGCACCGTTCCAGCATCCTTTTCCGCAATTTCTGCTGGCGCTCACCAACTGGTGTGTGATTCCAGCGCGGCGGGTGATCAAGGGCATTGCCGGCTATGACACCGCAACCATCCTGCTTGGCTGGCTCACCGTATTCATCCGCGATTCGCTACTGCTATCACTGCAAGGCGTATCGCTGAATCTGGGCATGGCCAGTGCCTGGGTCGGCATGCTGCTGTTGAGCGTGACGCATGTGGTGCAATTGTCGATCTACCTGCTGTTTGGCGCAGTGCTGGTGCAGGCTGTGCTGAGTTTTGTTGCCCCTTACAACCCGCTGGCACCGATCCTCTCCAGGCTGACCAACCCGCTGCTGAAGCCGCTACAGAAGCTGCTGCCGCCGATGGGTGGCATTGATCTGTCGCCAATGCTGCTGCTCCTGATCCTGCAGCTGGTGTTGATGGTGCCGGTGACTTACGCCGAAAACGGCGCATTTGCCCTGTTGCGAACCGCGGCAGCATTCTGATGAACTGGTGGACGCAGCATGGCGAAGCGGTACGGCTCACGCTGCATATCCAGCCTGGTGCCAAAAAGACGGAAATTGCCGGTGAGCATGGCGATGCGTTGAAAATTCGTCTTGCCGCACCACCGGTGGATGGCAAGGCAAACGCCGCATTGCTGGCTTATCTGGCGCAATGTTTTGGTGTGCCGCAACGGCAGGTCACGCTGAAACAGGGCGATACCTCGCGCCGCAAGGTAGTCGAAATCAGTGGTAGCGCTATCGCACCAGCCAGCCTGTTATCCTGAGTATTGCAAACCAATGGCATAATGATGCGGAACTCCGCGGCCGAACGCCGGTCAATTGCCGATACCCAATCGATTACCAAGAGCTTTCATCATGAAGTCAAAAATTATTCTGATCAGTAGTGTTCTGGCTGGTGCTGCCTTGGTCGGTTGTGCGAATCCGCGCCTGAATCCGCTGCAACAGGATTGTTTGACTCGTTCCAGTTATGACGAGTTTGGCCGCTGCATGAAAGGCGCCGTGCTGATGGTGGCGCCGTTTACCAACCAGAACAATCTCGATCTGTACAAGCTGTATGCCGAACAAATCGACAAGTATGGCCGGGATGTGGCTGATGGCATCGTTGATGATCAGGCTGCCCGCAATTATCTCGCCACTTTCTATCTGGATGTGGTGCATTACGCCAACACCAGGGCATTAAAAGGCGACATGGTTCAGGGGGCAATCCACCTGAATGATGCGACGACCGAAATCATGCGTGTGCAAAACAACGATTACCAGAACAGGCTGATTGTTCCGCCTCCTGTGACTACACCGAAGGCGTCCACCCCGTAATGTTTGCCTGCCAGGTTTGAAACCGGCCGGCTGTGGTGGCGGAAGAAACGGCGCATGGCTGGCCGCATTTTCCGCTTGGGCTCCCGATAGGCAGGCCCGTCAGTTGACTATGGCCGCAGTCGCTTGTCCGGATCGCTAACCTGACTGTATTCGCCCTCATAAATGCCATCTTGCTGGATGGGGGCGGTTGCGGGTTGCAGGCGGGGCCATACTGGCAATAGTAGCAGCACTGCCAGTGCGTCACTCAATATTCCCGGCATCATCAGCAACAAGCCGGTAATGCCCACCCGCAAACCGCCCAGCAACAATGGCAATGGCGCATCGCCGCGCTGCACCGAGGCCAGTAGCTGTGGCAACAAGCCAACCCAGTGGTGACGAATCAACAACATGCCCAACGGCAACGCCGCCAGCACCCACAACCACACGCCACCACCCAGCCATTGTCCGGCCAGATAGGTCAGGCTGATGTCCAGCAGCGGAAAAGCCAGTAGAATAAAACCCATCATCCTCAGCACTCATCGCCTCCATGCAAACGCTGTTGATTATTACCAATCTGCCCGACCGTGATTCGGCCGAAAAACTGGCACGGACGCTGGTGCACCGGCACCATGCTGCCTGCGTTAATCTGCTGCCGCCTGTCAGCTCCGTATACCGATGGCAGGGTGAAATCGAAACCGCAGAAGAAATTCCGCTGTGGATCAAAGCCCCGGAAGACCGCTATTTTGAGGTCGAAGCGACCATCCGCGAGTTTCACCCCTACCAGACACCGGAAATCATCTCGCTGCCAGTAGGTCGCGGATTACCCGATTATCTGAATTGGGTGCTGGCGGAAACCCGGCACCCCTGATTCCGGTCAAATACATATCGATAACCGAGTGCCATGCTAGGTTCCAGATGGTGCAATTTACGAAATATTCAATGCCTTACCTCGCTTTTTATCGCCTGCTGGGCCTGCTGCTGTGCTGGCTGAGTGTGTTGCCCGCCGTTCAGGCTGCCGATTTTCTGCCGCCCAACAAGGCGTTTGTTGCCAGCGCACGCCTGGCAGACCCACAGACCATTGAGCTGCGTTATCAGATTGCCGATGGTTATTACCTTTATCGCGAGCGCTTCCGCTTTCAGCTGGAAGGTGATCAGCCGATACTGGGTGCAGCACGCTTTCCCGCCGGTCAGATCAAGCAGGATCCGAATTTCGGCAAGGTCGAGGTCTACCATCGTGAATTGCGCATTCAGTTGCCGCTGAGCGCTGCAGCCAAGGGGCCGCTGATACTCAAGGCTACCTCTCAAGGCTGTGCCGATGCCGGACTATGTTATCCACCGCAGACACAGGCGCTCAAGCTGTCGTCCGTCAACGCTTCGGTTGCAAAGGAGGTGGTCGGCGCTGATGCTGACAATCCGTTTCGCGCCAAAAGCTTCGCGGCGATCATCGGCTTCTTCTATCTGGCGGGAATAGGGCTGGCATTCACTGCCTGCATGTATCCACTGATTCCGATTCTGTCCGGCATCATTGTTGGTGATGGCCATCAAACCGGCAAACTGCGAGGCTTTCTGCTGAGTTTTGCCTACGTACAGGGCATGGCCGTGGCCTACTCGCTGGCCGGCATTGCTGCCGGTCTGTCGGGCACCCTGCTGTCGACCTGGATGCAGAATCCTTGGGTGCTGGGTGGCTTCAGCCTGTTTTTTGTGGTGATGGCCGGTGCCATGTACGGTTTTTATCAAGTACAGATGCCGAGTGTCATTCAAAGCTCGCTGACCGAGCGCTCCAATCACCTCAAGGGGGGGCGCATTCCGTCAGTGCTGCTGATGGGCGCACTGTCGGCGTTGATCGTTGGCCCTTGCGTGGCACCGCCGCTGGCGTTGGCGCTCGGCTATATCGGCCAGAGCGGCGATGTTGTGCTTGGCGGTACGAGCCTGTACGCAATGGCACTGGGTATTGGCACCCCACTCATCGCCGTTGGCGTGTTTGGCGGGCATTTGCTGCCGCGCGCCGGCGCCTGGATGAATTCAGTCAAGGCCGTATTTGGTACGCTGATGCTGGCAATGGCACTGTATATCGCCACGCCACTTCTGTCGCCGTTGTGGTACATGCTCGGCTGGGCAGCACTGCTGATTGTGAGCGCGATTTACATGCACGCGCTGGACCCCTTGCCCAACAATGCCTCGGGCGTGCGCAAACTGATAAAAGGTATCGGCGTGATCGCGCTGCTGGCAGGTGCCGCACTGCTGATTGGCGCGTTGGCCGGCAATCGCGACGTATTGCAGCCGCTGAAGGGGCTGCAACTGGCGCAGGCGGAAGCCAAACGGGAAACGCCCTTGTTTCAGCGCATCAGCAGCGTTGCGCAATTGCAGCAACAATTGGCCAATGCCAGGGGCCGGCCGGTGATGCTGGATTTTTACGCAGACTGGTGCGTCTCGTGCAAAGAGATGGAGCGTTTCACTTTTAGTGATCCGGCAATTCGCAGCGTGATGGCCAATATGTTGGTGCTGCAGGCGGATGTCACCGCCAACAGTGCAGAAGACAGTGCGCTGTTGCAACAGTTTGGCCTGTTCGGCCCGCCGGCCATTGTATTTTTTGATGCTCAGGGAAAACCTTTGCCACAACGGGTGATTGGTTTCATGCCCCCCGAACAATTGTTGCCCGTTCTCAAACAGCAACAAGGAGCCGCAGCATGAAACGACTTGTCACCGGGCTGATTTCGCTACTGCTGAGCGTAGTCGTACAGGTTGCCAATGCCGCACCGCCAGCAGCACCGCCGGCTGCCAGAAAAAACCTGGATATTTTCAACGTCAGCCTGCCGGACCTCGACAATAAGCCACGCAAATTGTCGGATTGGCGCGGCAAGATTCTGGTGGTGAATTTCTGGGCCAGCTGGTGTGGCCCGTGCCGCGATGAAATGCCGGAATTCATGCAATTACAGAAACAGTATCGCGACAAAGGCGTACAATTTGTCGGCATCGCCGCCGATAACCCGCAAGCTGCCGCCGATTTTGCGCGCAAACTGGGCATCAACTACCCGGTGTTGCAGGGAGAAGAAACCGCGCTGGATATGATGCCGCTTGCCGGCAACAGTTTTGGTGGCCTGCCTTATACCTTCATTACCAATCGCGAAGGCAAAATTGTCGCTACCGCACCGGGCCGTATATCGAAAAAGCGCCTGGAGGCGGCCTTGCAACCACTACTGGTGCAAAAGTGAAGACACAACAACCCGTGTTTTCCCCAGCTTCCCCTTGGGCATAATTGTATTGATACTTGGGCCGCTGAAACGCCACATTCCATTCGCATTTATGTGTCTTGAACTTCGGCGAATGCTAGACAATTTAACGGAAACTGGGGCAAACTGCCCGCCATGACAATACCGTCTCATCGCAACACCGCTACGCCGGCGACCCCGGATGTGCTGGTTTTGCACGGCCCTAACCTGAATCTGCTCGGCGTGCGAGAGCCCCACATCTATGGCACAACCACGCTCGACGACATCCGCCAGACGCTTGCCGGCATTGCCGGTACGGCGGGTTTGTCCATCGACGCGCTGCAAAGCAACGCTGAACACGTGCTGGTCGACCGCATTCATCAGGCCTGGAAAGACGGTACCCGTTTCATCATCATCAATCCGGCAGCCTTCACCCACACCAGCGTGGCGATTCGCGATGCACTGGCTGCCGTGAAAATTCCTTTTATTGAAGTACATCTTTCGAACGTCCACGCACGTGAACCGTTCCGCCAGCATTCGTATTTTTCCGATCTGGCGCTCGGTGTCATCTGCGGACTGGGTGCGCAGGGATACGAACATGCCCTGCAATCTGCCATTCGCCAACTGAATGCGAATCGCTAAGCCACAAAGGCCCGCCCAACCACACAGAGGATTGCCATGGATCTGCGCAAACTGAAAAAACTGATCGAAATGGTCGAAGAATCCGGCATTGCCGAGATTGAGATCACCGAAGGCGAAGAGAAAGTCCGCATCACCCGAGCCAACCCGCATCCTGTTGCCTATGCGGCACCGCAACCCACCCAGATTTACATGCCCCAGGCCGCGCCGATGCAGGCAGCCGCGGCACCTTTTGCTCCAGTCGCTGCACCGGTGGCAGAGGCTGCCCCCGCCATTGAAGGCGAAACCATCAAATCACCCATGGTCGGCACGTTCTACCGTTCGCCATCTCCCGGTGCGAAGGCATTTGTCGAGGTGGGTCAGCAGGTCAACGTCGGCGATCCGCTGTGCATCATTGAAGCAATGAAACTGCTGAACGAGATCGAAGCAGAACGGGCCGGCACCATCAAGGCCATCTTGATTGAAAATGGCCAGCCGGTGGAATACGGCGAGCCCTTGTTCATCATTGCCTGAGGTCTGCCGCTGTTGTGATGACGGCGCCAGCAGTTTGACCCGGCCCAGTAAAGGGTTCTGCCATGTTTGAAAAAATCCTGATTGCCAATCGCGGTGAAATTGCCCTGCGCATCCTGCGCGCCTGTCGCGAGATGGGTATCAAAACCGTTGTGGTTCATTCCGAAGCCGACCGTGAGGCCAAATACGTCAAGCTGGCCGACGAATCCGTCTGCATTGGCCCCGCTCCTTCGGCCCAGAGTTATCTGAATATTCCGGCCATCATCAGCGCTGCGGAAGTCACCGATGCGCAAGCGATTCATCCCGGTTATGGCTTCCTGTCGGAAAACGCGGACTTTGCCGAGCGTGTCGAGCAATCCGGCTTCGTGTTTATCGGCCCACGTCCGGATTCGATTCGCCTGATGGGCGACAAGGTCAGCGCCAAGGATGCAATGAAAGCCGCCAAGGTGCCATGTGTACCGGGCTCGGATGGTGCATTGCCGGATGATCCGGTGGAAATAGCGCGCATCGCCAAAAGTGTCGGCTATCCGATCATCATCAAGGCTGCTGGCGGCGGCGGTGGTCGCGGCATGCGCGTGGTGCACACCGAAGCAGCGCTGATCAATGCTGTCAACATGACCAAGGCCGAGGCCGAGGCGGCGTTTGGCAACGCTACGGTGTACATGGAGAAATTCCTCGAAAACCCGCGTCACATTGAAATCCAGGTGATGTGTGATGAATACGGCAATGCCGTGTATCTGGGTGAACGCGATTGCTCGATGCAACGCCGGCACCAGAAAATCATCGAAGAAGCACCGGCACCGGGTATTAGCGACAAACAACGCAAGAAAATCGGTGAGGCCTGTGCCGATGCTTGCCGTCAGATTGGTTATCGCGGTGCAGGTACCTTTGAATTCCTGTTCGAAAATGGCGAGTTTTATTTCATTGAAATGAACACCCGGGTGCAGGTGGAGCACCCGGTCACCGAGCAGATTACTGGTGTCGACATCGTGCAGGAGCAGATTCGCGTGGCTGCCGGCGAGAAACTGCGCTTTACGCAAAAGGATATCGTGCTGCGCGGTCATGCGATCGAATGCCGCGTGAATGCCGAAGACCCATTCACCTTCATGCCGAGCCCTGGCCGCATTACCACCTATCATCCGCCGGGTGGACCTGGCATACGCATGGACACCCATATCTATCAGGGCTACACGGTGCCGCCGAACTACGATTCGATGGTCGCCAAGATCATTGCCTATGGCCACACCCGCGAGCAGGCGATTGCCCGCATGCGTATCGGCCTGTCAGAAATGGTGATCGAAGGCATCCGCACCAATATCCCGCTGCACTACGAGTTATTGCATGACGCGGCATTCCTGCGCGGCGGCACCTGCATCCACTATCTGGAGCAAAGGCTGGAAAAGCTGAAAAAAGCGTGAACTGCTTGATGCGCTTCAGATAAAATACTCTAGAAATTACCCTCAGCCGGCCTGCGCCGGCTGAATCACATGTACGCCTCCACCGGGGCGGAAAACGAGAACGATACACGCATGAGCTGGTTGTCCCTGATTATCAACGCCTCGGCCGATACCGCCGAGACCCTGTCCGATGCACTGTTCGAGCTGGGTGCCCTGTCCGTCAGCATTGAAGATGCACAAGCCGGCACCGAGGCTGAGCAGCCAATTTTTGGCGAACCGGGCGAGCCGGTGGATGTGGTCTGGAACGACAGCAATGTGGTGGCGCTGTTCGACGTTGATAGCGATATTGCGGCTATTCTCGGCCAAGTGGCTGAGCAGACCGGGATCGACGTTTCGCGCAACAAGGTCGAGCAAGTGGCGGAACAGGACTGGGTGCGTCTGACTCAAGCGCAATTCGATCCGATCCAGATTTCCGAGCGCTTGTGGATCACGCCAACCTGGCACCAACCACCCAATCCGCAGGCTATCAATCTGCAGCTTGACCCGGGCCTGGCATTTGGCACCGGCAGCCATCCAACCACTCGCCTGTGCCTGCGCTGGCTCGATACCCATCTGCGTGGCGGTGAAACCCTGCTCGACTACGGTTGTGGTTCGGGTATTCTGGCAATTGCCGCAGTCAAACTGGGCGCCGGTCAGACAACCGGCATCGATATCGACCCGCAAGCGATTGTCGCCAGCAAACAGAATGCCGAACAAAACAATGTGGAAGCCAATTTCCGCCTGCCCGACAGCATGCTCAATCAACAATTTGATGTGGTTGTTGCCAATATTCTCACCAACCCGTTGAAAGTGCTGGCGCCTTTGCTGGCCGGCACCACGCGCAGTGGCGGCCGTATCGCACTGTCCGGCGTGCTGCAGGAACAGGCGGAAGAGGTGATGGCCATCTACCAGCAATGGTTTGAGCTTGCGCCCACCGTATTTGACGAGGGCTGGGCCTGTATTTCCGGAACCAGAAAAGTCTGAAGCCGATGAAAGTTACTCATTGTCCCAATTGCCAGACCTGCTTCAAGGTCACCGACGAGCAACTCAAGCTGTATAACGGCAAGGTTCGTTGCGGCCGTTGCGCCTTTGTGTTTAATGCGCTGAATCACCTGATCGAAGTGGAAGACATGTCAGCACAAACGCTGCACATGCCACCCAATGCCGTTCGCCCAGAGAAAGCCGAAAAGCCGGCAGACAAGCCTGTCGTGCCTGCGCCGACACCGGCCACGGCCGAAGCTGAGCCTGAGGTGTCAACAGCCACAACAGAATCCACAGAATCCACAGAATCCACAGAATCCACAGAATCCACAGAAACAAATGCGGCAGATACGACTTCAACCGAGCCCGAACAGCTGGTTACGGCTGAAGCAGACAATACTGTCGCTGAAGACACGCTTGATACCAACCCATTCATCCCGCGTGCAGCGCTGCAGGAGGCACTGACGGGCGACCCCGATGGCCTGAATCTTGCCGCCGCTATGGGCAACAGCACCGAAGCAGAAGCCACGCAGGAACAAGAGCAGTTCTCCGAAGAAATTGAAATCAAGGCACCGGATGATGGGTCGAGTTTCGACCAGACAGTGGCTGACGGCGGCAGCACTCCAGCCTCATCCACGGACGTAACGGCGGTAACCGCCAAGCCGTTTTATGTGGAACCGGAGCTGGATCTGGACGTCTGCCCACCGCATGAACTGGAAGAAGAGCCACCCAAGCGGCCTTCCCGCGTATTCAAACCGATCGCCGATCTGACAACGCCGGAACCGGTACTGATGGAAGCAGAAGATCGCCTGCGACCGGTATGGCTGGCTGGCGCAGCACTGGCAGCTCTTTTGCTGTTAGTTCAACTGGTGTACATCAATCGCACCCAGATCACGGTCAGTTTTCCCGGCCTGAAACCGGCGCTCACTGCGCTTTGCGGAGGGATTGGCTGCAGTATTCCCTTGCCTGCCGACGATACGCTGATCAGCATCGAATCGTCCGAGCTGAATCCGGATACGAACCAGCCAAATCTGATTCGCCTGTCTGCCACCTTGCTTAATCGCGCCGATTTTGATCAGGCGCTGCCGATGCTGGAGCTGACGCTGACCGATACCAACGACCAGACTGTGGTGCGCAAGGTGTTCGAACCATCGAGTTATCTCGACAAATCGCACCCGGTGTCGGCGATGCTGGCAAAGTCGGAACTGCAGGCCAATCTCGCACTGGACATTGGGGATCTGAAAGCAGCGGGTTACCGCTTGTTCCTGTTCTATCCGAAGTAGGCGTCTATTAGATCCGATTCAGCGGTGGGGCGAGCATGGTTTTTGTTGCCTATAATGAGCCGGATACAGACAA